>JAZQBF010000125.1:0-3266 GCA_045545615.1 Faecousia sp. | reverse complement strand
TTTGATCGGCGCTGAGGCACAGATCAAGTGTGGCGGCTTTGACCACGCAGGCAAATGGGAAACCTCTTTGCTGATGGGCGCATATCCGAATTGGTCGACCTGAACCGCTGCAAAGATAACACCGAATGGTTTGCCAAGAGCGCTGTGGAAGCCTCTGCTGAAACTGGCAAGCACATGGTGGAATGCACCCTGGAATGGCTCCGGGAGGCTATTGTATGAAAAAAGTGATGTTCGGTCAGTTAGGCCGCTTGAAACCGGAGAAAATCGAGGAGTATGAGACTCTCCACGCCAATCCCTGGCCCGGCGTACTGAAAACCATTCACGATTGCAATTTGCGGAATTATTCCATTTTCCGCCACGAGGATCTGGTGTTTGCCTACTTCGAGTATATCGGCGACGATTATGATGCCGATATGGCAAAAATGGAACTGTGCGAAGAAACACAGCGCTGGTGGACGCACACAAAGCCTTGCTTTGTGAAATACAGCATTCTGCCGGACAGCGAATTCTACGCAGATATGAAACAGATTTTCCACTTTGAATAAGGAGATGTATGGATATGCGTACGATCAAAGCCGTTCCGATTTCCAATGAGAGTTTTGCACCCTTTGGTCAGTTCTACACCATGGACGCGCCCAAAGGTCACGCCCTTTGCGGTGAACTGCATCAGTTCTTCCCGGACCGTTTGAATGCAGACAGCAATCACCGGGTGGGCTACTCCCCTATTCTGGTCAACAAGCCGGAGAAAATGATCATCACCCAGCAGGAGTATCACACTACCACTTGGGAAATGATTATGCCGCTCAACGACGATATGATATTGCATGTTGCTCCCGCTTCTGCCGGTACGCCCGTCACGGAGCAAGCCCAGGCATTTATCGTACCGAAGTACACACTTGTCAAAATGAACGCCGCCATTTGGCATCTGGCGCCTCTACCCGCAAAGGAAAAGCAGTTGCGCGCTATGATCATTCTGCCGGAGTGTACTTATGCCAACGACTGCACTGTTGTGGATCTGACACCGGAGCAGCAGTTTGAAATCGTTTTATAAGGAGAATAAATATGGGTTACGGAAAAAAAGTTTGGATCTTCCCCGATGCTGAGTTGCCTCCGGTAGGTGTCAATCTCATTCCCGGTCATGAGTCCATTATTATCACAAACACCGGCGATGAAGACGCCCACATCACCATCACCTTGATCTACACCGACAAAGAGCCGGTTAAAGTTCCTGAAATTGTTGTTGGCGCGCGCCGTGTTCGTTGCCTGCGCACCAATGTAGAGGCGGATTTTGGTCCTTATACTGCAAAGTTTGAAGAGCAGTATGCCATTATGCTGGAGAGCGATGTGCCTGTGGTCGCCCAATATGGCCGGGCTGAACCCAGAACTGTCGCATTCTACACCACCCCCGGTTATTGCGAATAATAATAATATTTCCAAACATCCCTGGTTATAAAAGCCGGGGATGTTTTATTGACAATTGCCTGCAAACTTGATACCATAAACAAAAACGCAAAAGGAACGACTGCACTATGATCAGCAAACGAAGCAGCGGCATTTTGATGCCGGTTTTTTCTCTCCCCTCACCCTATGGCATCGGCACATTTGGAAAAGCGGCTTATGAATTTGCCGAGTTTTTACATGCCGCAGGACAGAAATACTGGCAAATGCTGCCCCTTGGTCCTACCGCATACGGAGACTCTCCCTATCAAAGTCCGTCTACCTACGCCGGCAATCCCTATTTCATCGACCTGGATATGCTGATCGATGACGGCCTGCTTACGAAAGAAGAAGTTGCCGCTTCCTATTTTGGCACAGACCCCCGGTATGTTGACTACGGTGCGCTCTACAGCAGGAGATACCCCCTGCTCCGTCTTGCAAAGGAACGGGGCTGGAAACGGGATGCGGCGGCTGTGGATGAATTCTGCGATAAGAACGAAGGCTGGCTGCCGGATTATGCGCTGTTTATGGCATGCAAACAGCACTTTAATATGAAGCCGTGGATGGAATGGGATGATGAAGAAATCCGTCTGCGCAAATCAGCCGAGGCACTGAACAAATACCGAACAATGCTCCGGGAAGATGTGGAACTGTTTATTTATATTCAATTCCTTTTCTTTAACCAGTGGGCAAAGTTGAAAGATCATATCCACAGCCTTGGCATTCAGATCATTGGCGACATCCCCATTTATGTGGCGATGGACTCTGCGGATGTTTGGGCAGAACCGGAATTTTTCCAATTGGATAAAGATTGCGCGCCGACGGATGTTGCCGGTGTGCCGCCGGATTACTTCTGCGAAGACGGACAACTTTGGGGCAATCCCCTTTACCGCTGGGATGCCATGGAAATAGACGGATTTGGCTGGTGGATCCGCCGTATCGACGGCGCAAGCAAACTATACGATGTGATCCGCATAGACCATTTCCGCGCTCTGGAAAGTTATTGGTCTGTCCCCTACGGCGAGCCCACCGCCAAAAACGGTCGCTGGATAAAAGGTCCTGGGATCGCCCTTGTAAATGCATTAAAGAATTGGTTTCCCAATCTTTCCTTTATTGCCGAAGACCTTGGCTTGATCACGCCGGAAGTTGCGCAACTTTTAAGTGATTCCGGTCTTCCCGGAATGAAAGTTTTGGCGTTCGCCTTTGACGATACAAAGAAAAGCGCATATCTTCCCCACAACCACATCAAGAATTGTGTATGCTACACCGGCACTCACGATAACAGCCCGCTGGCGCTGTGGTTGCAGGAAGAATCTGCAGATAACCTGGCATTTGCCAAGGAATATCTTGGAAATGATGATCTTCATTGGGAAATGATCCGCACCGGTATGCGCAGTGTTGCAGACCTGTTTGTTGCGCAAATACAAGACTATTTGGAACTGGGTGAAGGGCATCGTATCAATTCCCCCGGCGCGCCTTATGGCAACTGGCAGTGGCGCTTAGTTCCGGGAGAAACTACAAACGCCCTTGCAGAACAAATCGCGACCCTTACAAAACTTTATAGCAGAAACTAACAAAAACAGCATTCACTATGGCGTATACCGCCCTTGTGGATGCTGTTTTTATTCTTTATTGGACTTTTTCTTATTTTTGATTGCGGACTTTGCCTTATGATACATATCTCTTAATACGCCAAGCGTTTTTTGATCGTCTGGAAAAAGGAGTCGCAACAGCCAAATGGCAATGGCGGCAGTTGCAATTTTCTCCGGCGATACCGGCAGCCAAAGAAAAGCCAGATACGCCCCACCTACCGCGATCATCCATTGGAT
>JAZQBF010000124.1:0-2931 GCA_045545615.1 Faecousia sp. | reverse complement strand
TACAACAAACAGAAATAGTCACAAGGGCTTGCTTACGCAAGGCATTTTGACTTACTGCACAACTCGCGCCTTACCGTACCAATGTACGCCGACAGGCGCGAGTTGTTTGTCTCGTCGCTCCTCCTGCCCTCTTAGCGAGTGTACGAGAACCCCAAACCGTCAAACGCAAGTAGGCGGATTGGGGTATTGATTATACAAAGTTGCGTTCTAAACTTGCGAGGTTAACATAATATCGAAAGTTGTGAAAACTTGCTTACGCAAGGTGTTTGGGGGGTTTCGTTTAAAAATCTGCGTCATAAACTTGCGAGGTTTACATAACATCTAACGGCGTAAAGGATTGCTTATGAAAGCGTTTTGTTTTTTCTCTCTTACACAATATCACATCCAAAGAGAAAAAACTTCCCGGATTTTTCCCATTCCCGGATAATTCCAGAGTTATCCACCCAAAAGCCTTCCCCTTGAGGGGAAGGTGGCTTTGCAAAGCAAAGACGGATGAGGTGTTAAACAAATTTAAAAAATTTTTTACTGCCGCCGCTGCCGCAAATTGCGCCGCCTGCGCGCGATATACGGCGACAGCCGTATATTATTTTAAATTAATTTCTTTTCCCTTCTTTTACCTTCCCTTCTTTTACCTTCCGTTACGTTCCCTTAGGATTCCAAATGGCAGACAACCGACAGACAACCGGATTCCAAATGGATTCCAAATGGATTCCGATCGGAATCCAAGATGTATGCAAAAACCTTTTGCGTAGCAACGGCTTTTTTGCTTTGGTTGTAAAACAATTCCCCAAACTGCTTGGCAGTTTGGGGAAAACTTTTCTTTTTATTACAGACCGATGACCACACCGGCGAGGAACAGATCGTCTTTTTGTTCCAGTTGCAGAATACCGCCGTACTTTTTGCACACAGCCCGGACGGAGGAAAGTCCCAATCCGTGACCGGGGGTATCCTTGCTGGTCAGCAGTTGGTCGCCGGCTTTGCGAATTTCTCCGGCGAACCGGTTATCCACAGCCAGGGTAAAACTGTTTTCGTCGCCTTTGGCGCAAATGCGCACGAACCGCTGTTCTGGCGGCAGATGTTCCTGGGCTTCCATGGCATTTTGCAGCAGATTGCCGATAATCACGCAAAGATCCGGTTCTGTGATCCCCGGCAACCGGGGCAGCGCCATCTCCACGTCCAGAGAAAACCCCATTTCCCTTGCCCAGTTATAGTGGAAACTTACCAAACTGTCCGCTACCAGATTGCCGGTGACCGGACTTGCTTCGTCCACCACATTCCAACTGCGGATATATTCCGCTGCTGCCTCGGCGTTGCCGCTTTTGATGATGCTCATCAGCGCTGCCCGGTGATGCCGCAGATCGTGACGGATATGGCGGATCTCCTCCATTTGGGAGATCAGATTGTCGTAATATGCCTGTTGCATCTGCACCTGGTTTTGGCTGATAGCCAGCGCCGCTTCGGTTTTTGCGGTGTCATACATACTTTTTTGCACCCAAACGGTGGCAGCCAGCATACCGAACATAGCGAAAAACAGATAAAATCTGCTGGCAAGCAATTCTGCATCTGGCAGATGGTGGGCGGTGGTGGTCAGGCATAAAAGCACGGTGGCAAAGCCATTGAGGCACAGATACCACCACACCCGGTTGTTGGGGGTGGCGGAGAGCAGTTCCGTAACTTTGCGCATAGTCTTGATCAAAGAGATCAGCGCCACCGGCTGCACGATCAGCAACAGCAGAATGTCCAAATTGGGATGGGCGCCGGGAAACAGCACATGGACATACATCGCCAATGTGTCCAAAATCGCGCTGACAGTAAAAATTGTTAAATAAGAAAGGGCGTGTTTGGGGAAAGGCGCTTTAATGATGATACAAGAGATCAAAAACAGCACCACAATGGTGGCAAAGCGGTACATTTGATACCCCATTCGCTCCTGCAGGAAAAAGTACCACACACCGGAACAAAGGGCGGTGACCGCCACCACCAGCGCCAGCACCCACTTCAGAGGCAGACGTAGTTTGGTCTTAAACAGGGTATATCTGCCCCAGCCAAAGAGCAGGAAATTCCAAATATTGTAAAGAAGACGAATTTCTAAAGCGCCCATATATTACCTCCTGCGCAGTTGCCGCAGCCGGTAACTGCTTAAGGTCTGCCGCAGGGCATCTGTACTACCCCGGGCGGTTTTGATCTGTGTGCCGTCTTCCAGTTCCAAAAAACCTTCGCCGATGTGGCGAATATATCGCAAAGATGCCAAACAGTAGCGAATGGGTTTTACAAACTGGTCGGCGGGGAGCAGTTCTTCCAGCGCCGACAAGGTCATAGATGCGTTGATTTCTTCGGAAGCCGTATGTACGCAGCAACTTCTGCCCAGTACTTCCACATATAAAATATCCCGCACCGGCACTTTCCTGCTGCCTCTGCCGCTTTTGATCTCCACCGTATGGATCTCGGAGAGGAGATTTCGCCAACGGCACAGTACATTGTGCAGTTTCGCCGGGTCAATGGGTTTGACCAAATAATGGAATGCGTCCACCTCGAAGGCGTCTGCCCCATGTTCTATACTGGTGGTGGTAAACACGATCAGACACGCCGGCTCTTTTTCTTTCAACTGCCGGGCGGTCTCGATGCCGGAAATGCCGTCCATATAAATGTCCAAAAAGATCAAATCGAAGGATTTTTCGCTTTTCAGCAGATCTTCGCCGCAGGTATATTGGGAAATTTCTGCTTGCAGACCGTTTTCGGCAAAATATTCCGCCAAAAGACGCTGCAAAATTTCCCGCTGCTCCTGCAGATCGTCACAAATCGCGATCTTCATCTTCTACATCTCCCTTTTGGGGACCGGCGTCCCCGACGGTCCGTCCAATTACATTAAATCTCGTAAAACCTTTTCGAATTCCACCCCGTGGGGGGTCACATTTTCGGTGGCAGCGATCG
>JAZQBF010000123.1:0-2269 GCA_045545615.1 Faecousia sp. | reverse complement strand
GACCATATCGTAAGCCTCCTGGGGACCCATAATACCGGCCATATCCTTGATACAGATGGTGGAAGCGCCCATTTCCTTCAGTTCCTTGACCATTTCCACGTACTTGGCGTGGGTGTGGACAGGAGAAGTGGTGTAGGAAATAGTACCGGAAGCGATAGCGCCGGCCTTGTTAGTGGCTTCCATAGCGACCTTCATATTGTTTACGTCGTTCAGAGCGTCGAAAATACGGATCACATCGATGCCGTTTTCCACAGCCTTTGCCACGAACAGTTTTACAAAGTCGTCGGGATAGTGGGAGTAGCCCAGAACATTCTGACCGCGCAGCAGCATCTGCAACTTGGTGTTGGGCATAGCGGCGCGGATCTTCCGCAGACGCTCCCAGGGATCTTCGTTCAAGTAGCGCAGGCAGACGTCGAAAGTAGCGCCGCCCCAGCACTCGGCTGCGTAGTAGCCAGCCTTGTCGATGGTTTTGAGCATGGGCTCAAACTTCTCGAAGGGCAGGCGGGTTGCGATCAGAGACTGGTTGGCGTCACGAAGGACGGTCTCCACAAACTGAACTTTTCTTGCCATATTTATGTAACCTCCATTTAGGAATATAATAGAAAAGGTTAGGAAAGGAATTCCTTCCGGAACAACCCCGGAATGATAAATCCCAATCTCCACCAAATACATCTTAACATATAAAAAATAAGATGTAAATACATTTTTCGGTTATTTTGGTGTCTTTACCGATTCTTTGCCGTAGAATTGTCGGATGAATGCAAAAAATTTGAATCCGGAGGAGATTTTTATGAATCTTTCTTATTGATTTTTATTTTCCGTTGGTGTATGATAGAGTTGCAAAATATGGGATACCGGTAATTCCGGTATTACTTTAAATGAAAGAGGTAAATATTATGGCACAGATCGATCTGAGCAAGTATGGCATTACCGGTACTACCGAGATTGTCTACAACCCCTCCTACGAGCAGTTGTTCGAGGCTGAGATGGACCCCACCCTGGAAGGCTTTGACAAAGGTCAGTTGACCGAACTGGGCGCTGTCAATGTTATGACCGGTATCTACACCGGCCGTTCCCCCAAGGATAAGTTCATCGTTATGGACGAGACTTCCAAGGACACCGTGTGGTGGACTTCCCAGGAATTCGCCAACGATAACAAGCCTGCTTCCGTGGAAGCATGGAAGGCTTGCAAGGAACTGGCTCTGAAGCAACTCAGTGGCAAGAAACTGTATGTTATGGACCTGTTCTGCGGCACCAACCCCGACTCCCGTATGGCGATCCGCTTCATTATGGAAGTGGCATGGCAGGCACACTTTGTTAAGAATATGTTCATCACTCCCTCCGAGGAGGAACTGAAGAACTTCGAGCCCAACTTCGTGATCTACAATGCTTCCAAGGCAAAGGTAGAGAACTACAAGGAACTGGGCCTGAACTCCGAGACTGCTGTTCTGTTCAACCTGACCTCCCGTGAGCAGGTTATCCTGAACACCTGGTTCGGCGGCGAGATGAAGAAGGGTATGTTCTCCATGATGAACTACTACCTGCCTCTGAACGGCATGGCTCCCATGCACTGCTCCGCCAACACCGATATGGAAGGCAAGAACACCGCTCTGTTCTTCGGTCTGTCCGGCACCGGTAAGACCACGCTGTCCACCGATCCCAAGCGTCTGCTGATCGGCGACGACGAGCACGGCTGGGACGACAATGGCGTGTTCAACTTCGAGGGCGGCTGCTATGCTAAGGTTATCAACCTGGATAAAGATTCCGAGCCTGACATCTACAACGCTATTAAGCGCAATGCGCTGCTGGAGAACGTCACCGTTGACGAAAACGGCAAGTGCGACTTCGCTGACGGTTCTGTCACCGAGAACACCCGCGTTTCCTACCCCATCAACCACATCGAGAAGATCGTCCGCCCCGTGTCCGCAGGCCCCGATGCCAAGAATGTCATCTTCCTGTCTGCTGACGCATTCGGCGTTCTGCCTCCCGTTTCCATCTTGACCCCCGAGCAGACCCAGTACTACTTCCTCTCCGGCTTTACCTCCAAGTTGGCAGGTACCGAGCGTGGTATTACCGAGCCCACTCCCACCTTCTCCGCTTGCTTCGGCGCAGCCTTCCTGGAACTGCACCCCACCAAGTACGGCGAAGAACTGGTCAAGAAAATGGAGAAGTCCGGCGCAAAGGCTTACCTGGTCAACACCGGCTGGAACGGCACCGGCAAGCGTATCTCCATTAAGGATACCCGCGGCATCATCGACGCGATCCTCAG
>JAZQBF010000122.1:0-7422 GCA_045545615.1 Faecousia sp. | reverse complement strand
CGCAAGTCCATTCTCCTTGAAAAATGCGCAGTTATCCGCCAGTTCCTGCAGGGCAAAATTGCGTTTTTCCTTATCCAGTTCATAGGAATCCAGTGCGAGAAACACACGCTCCGCGCCGAGTTTTTTGATTTCCTGCAGTATCTTTTCCCGGTCGTGTCTTTTTAAATTGCTGTTCATTACGGGAACAGAAATTTTATACATACATCATTTCCTCTTAGGTCAAAATTTGATCTGTCCGTTTTCGATGTCCCGGATCACCTGGGCGATGGCGTGCTGCTCGTTACTCACCGTGATCAAGTCTGCCGCATCCTTAGCCGCCTGGCAGGCGTTGGCAACGGCGATGCCGTACCGGGCAGCCCGGAACATACCGATGTCGTTATTATAGTCGCCAACGGCGATGGTCTTCCTGGGGTCTGCATGTAAGTATTCTATGAGTTTTGTCAGCGACATACCTTTATCCACGCCCTTGGGCAATATCTCAAAGAGCGTTTTCTCTGAGCGGATAAAGGAAAACTTTTCCGCCAGGGGATGGGCTCTCAGCATTTCTTCCACGCCGGAGATCACCGTCTCCCGTGGGCAGCAAAAAACCACCTTTGCCTTTGCCTCCCGGATATCCCGGTAATGCTTTACCAAATGGGCAACGCCAGTCCGCCGGCGAAAATCCTCTGTCACTTCGTTATCTTTGCTAAAGAACATTTTGTCAAAGAGGGCAGTTTGAATACCCGCCTCGGGAAACTGCCGGTCCACACATTCCAAAAGTTCTTCCACCCCATCCGACAGCGGTGTCTTCCACACATATTCCCCGGTTGCGCCGTCATACAGACCGCCGCCGTTGATGCAGCCGAAAGGCACATTGGGACTGACCGCGTGATACGCCTGCTGGGAATAATAGGGCATCCGCCCGGTGATAAAGGTAAACCAGCCGCCCTCCTGCTTAAAATACGCGATCGCGTCCTTATTTTCTTTTGAGATCGTTGTGTCGTTGCGGTACAGCGTGCCGTCCAAATCCGTGCAGATCAGGACGCCGTCAAACTTACCCATTTTTGTTTCTCCTTTATTTTTCCAGGTGGATAAACGCAAAGCCGTATGCCGGAATGGGCGCAAGGCGCAGTTTCTTCTGCTCCAGCGCTCCCTGGCAACCTATAAATTCCACTTTTTGATATGCCTCTGCCAAAGCAATTTCCGGATTTAAGATCTCGTCGGCAAACATATTCCAAAGACCGATGGCGATACCCTTTTCGCTCTTTTTACACAGCACATACAGATCCGGATTTCCCTTGCATACAACTTCCATTTCCTTTTTCGCCAGCCATACAAGGGATCCTGCCAACTGATTTTGGGTGCAATAATTGCGGTATCTGCCCTCGTTGACCAGCGCGCCATCAAAGGCATACACCAAAAACCGCTGTCCGGCAGCATTTTCATATTCTATGGCATCGGCGTACAGATCGTCGCCCTTTTTAGAATAGGTGACCACCCGTGCACCGGGTTTGGGCGTGATCTGATATGCCGCCCCGCCGGCGTAGTTGGACAGGATCTTCTCATGCTGTTCCGGAAAATGCAGGAAATTGTTCAGCATCACTTCCCCAATGGTTTCGATGCCCACATCGACGCCCTGCTCCATCAGGATCCTGGCGGCGCGAATATCCAAAATCAAGCCGTTTTCCAAAGCATCCTTGCCTAAATGCCGGGCGTTTTCCCCAAAGGCGATGCCCACACCCTGGTTGCCCTGATACATAGTAGGCACGCTGTTGTCCGACAAAAATCTGGCGGCATAGGAGAAAAAGAGATTGGCGGCATATTCTTCCGGTTTTTCCAGTGCCGTAAAGTCCGCATCCGCCGCTTTGTTCATCCGTTCATACACCCGGACACCCGTGGCAGTTTTATCAGCAAACATCCCGCTGATCCTGTCATAGAGTTCCTTGTTTTTCACATGGCGGTCCACATAGCCCGTTTCATAACCCAAAGAGGCGTTATAATCCAGCATAATTTTGAAAATACCCTGGCAACAGCCTGCCGCCAAAAGGGCGGTGTGGTAATGCTCCAAAAAGGACGCAGGCACCATGTGCCGGGGACGGGGATACACATCCCCCTCGGCGATCAGTTCTATCTCTCTGTCCGCTATCCAGGCAGCCTCCATACGGGTCAGTTCCACCGTGTGCTGCAGCCGGTTGCCCCAGGCATTGATCTTGCCCCAGTAGGGCGCGCCGATGGTGCGCAGCAGCGGACGGGTGTTGCCCGCCAAAAGTTTTGTGATCTTTTCCACGCTGACGCCGTCTGCCTGCCAGTTGGACATCACACAGCAAAAGCCGCACCGAATGGCAGGATCTACGCTGTCGATGGCAGCGCGGATCTGCTTTGCGTAATTTTCTATAGACTGTCCCTGGATCTCCAGCCAGGCATCCCGGATATCATTTCCCTTGCCCTGAGACACCGCCTCACGCAGTTGCTCCCGGGTAATATCATACCCCAAACGCGCCTGGATCTGAGCCATATGCCGGTGGCAGTAACAGCCGATGCTGCCCAAATAGGTGGCAAATCCCAAATCGTCGTTGAGCAAGATCAGATCCGGCGAAAGTTCCGCAGCGCTACGGATAATATCCAGCATAAGGGAAACTTTCTCCGATGTGGGGCACAGATAGCCGGAATACTGCTTTTCCGTGCTGTTCAGCGCCGTATTTCGCACCCGCAGTTTGCCGGTGGAACTGACCATTACCTCTTTTTCCAAAATCGCCGGTTCTATATCCGTCAGCCAAAGCGACCAGAAATATATACCCACTTGATACCCGTGGGACTTCAAAAAAGGAATGATCGGCGCTACGGCAGCAAACCTTTTTTCGTTGTTTTCTTTTACTGCCGACAAGATCACATCGTCAAAAGCCAAAACCGCGTACTTGGCGCCAACTTTCTCCAAGGTGCGCAGCACCTGGAATGGGTCGGTATTCTCTTTTATATGGATCGGAAGCATCGTATGAAACATAGGTTTCACCTCTTGGCTTTATTTCTTCTTTCTTTTGTGTTTGACCACCAGCACACAAATCAGCGCCACCACCAAAACGCCCAAAATCACAAAGGCAACCACCATTTCGGCGCTTTCATTTTTCGGCTCTTGCGCCGGGATCTGACTGTTTTCGGTGGGTTGGGGTTGGGTTTCCGGCGGCTGGGTAGGCGCCGGTTGAGGCTGGGGTTTTGTTTCGATTCGGAAGCGGCCGCAGCCATCCACCTTCTCATAATCCAGTTCCATACCGGGATATTTTTCCAGCAGCGGCGAATTGGTGGCTTCCACCACGCCGTCGGCAAATGCCTGCACATAGTGGGCAAGGACCATATAATCTTCCATCACATAGTCCAGCACATTTTCCCCATCGGTAAACATACTGTAGCCGCCGCCCAGATCCCGCAGGGTGTAGTTATATCCCGCCAGGGCATACACTTTGTCCAACTCCAGCGGCGCGTAAGTATTGGTCTGCTTGTCATAAACTTCCACACTGTGCACCCGGTATTCCCCGGTAGGACCGCCGATCCACACTTCCGCTTCGTCCCCCTGCACGGTGGATTCCACGGTGGTGTCCACTGCGTATCGGATGCCCGATACATGCAGGAAATTGCCGTTTTCTCCCTTTCCTACATCCCGCACAGACCACTCCAGCGCATCCAGCAACTGCTGGCCGGTGACCTTTTGGAGGCAAGCCACATTGCCAAAGGGGTGGATCTCCTTGCAGTTTTTATAGGTAAGCGGACCGGTCAGCGCCTGATTTCGCACGCCGCCGCCATTCATAACCGCCACATCCACATTCAGATCCATAGAATCAAACAGATAATATAAAGCATCTGCAGAAAATTCACCGGAATTAGTGCTCTGCATCCGCACCAGCCGGTTGCCATCCGGGTCATAGTTATCCAGCACCACATCGGCTGTGCCGATTTGCTGCTCCAGTTGCCCATCCACCTGCTCGATCCAGTCCGCTTTCAGGGTCTGGGTGTCTTCCTCTGTCAGCCAGGTTTCGTCGGTGTACAACTCAGAAACCAGCCGATAGCCAACAGTTTCCATCACCGGCTGGCCGTCTTCGTCTATCTGGGCATTGCCGTCTGCATCCACCGCCGGCTCTGTAATTTCTTCATACTCGATAAAATCTGTGGTAATTTCGCCGCTTTGGCTGTCAATGACCATCATACCAATGCGGTTAAAATATTCTCCGGTCTGGGTCAGCACCACTTCTTCCCCGTCCTTATCCGACACAGTCTCTGCCTCTATGACCGTGTGGGAGTGACCGTCGATAAAAGCATCGATGCCGGATGTGTTGGCAATGGTCTGGCGGCTGGTCCAGGGTCCGCTGCCTTCTTCCACGCCCAGATGTCCCAGGGCGATCACCTTCGTCGCCCCCTGGGTAAGGGCAGTATCCACAGCCCCCTGCACCGCCTCATAAAGCAAAGCGCCATCTTTGCCGCCGGCAACGGCGTAAATATAGTTGCCTGCTTCGTCCTGAAAATAACTGGGGGTGGACTTGGAGATGGTCTCCGGCGTCATAACGCCCACAAAGGCGATCTTCTCTTCCCCTGCCTCAAAAATTTTGTAGCCATCCAAAACCGGCGTGGTATTCTCGCCCTTTTCCACATGGAAGAAATTGGCGCTGATATAGGGATACTGCGCCCACTGCAACACATTTTTGCATCCTTCCATACCATAGTCAAACTCGTGGTTGCCTAAAGTTGCCACATCATAGCCGGCGCTGTTCATCAGAGAAATGATGCGCTCGCCCTTGTCCATAGAGCCATATGCCGTGCCCTGGACATGGTCGCCTGCGTCCACCAGATAGACATAGGCGTACTTTTCCTGCAGATTTTCCTTGATTCCCGCCAGCACATCATAACTCAAAGGGCCGTCGATATAGGTGTGAATATCGTTGGTGTACAAGATCGCAATGTCCTGGGACTTTTCCGGGGTCGCCAAAATCGGCATGCTGCCGGTGAAGATCAGACAGATCGCAAGGATCCACACTATCATTTTACGCATATATATCCCCTTATTGTAAGTATTCTTTTGCAATGGCTATATAAGTGGCTACGCCTTCCCACAAAACGCTCTCATCCACAGCAAAGCAGGGATTGTGGTTGGCTTCCATAATTCCCTTTTCCGGATTATTTGTATGTAAGAAGAAGTAAACGCCGGGGATCCGCGCGGCATAATTTGCAAAGTCATCCGAACCCATCAGCGCGGAAGAAATTTTGGTGATCACTTTCTCTGTCCCCAAAATTTTCGAAGCAGACGCCGCCACAAAAGCGCTCAAGGCAGGATCGTTCATAACGGTCTGCGAACCCTTTTTCAGTTCCACATCACAACTTCCCCGGAAAGCCGCCGCGATATTGGTGGCGATCTCTTTCAGCCGCTTGCCCATCTCCTCCCGGATCTGAGGGTCTTGTACCCGGATACTGCCCTTCAAAACGGCAGTATCGGGAATGGTATTATGGTCCGTACCCGCCTGAATGCTGCCGAAACTCAGCACAGCCGCTGTGCCTGCAGGCAGTTCCCGGGCAGAAATTTCTTCGCAAGCATTCACGATCCGCGCCGCGATCAAAATGGGGTCGATGCCCTTATTGGGAAAAGCGGAGTGGGTTCCCTTGCCGTGGACAGTTATGGTAAATTTGTCTTTACCGGCGCTGACCGGGCCGGGCAAAACGATCAAGTCACCGGATTTCCGGTCATCCCCTGCCAGATTGCCCACATGCAAGGCGCAGATGGCATCCACGCCATCCAGCGCGCCACGGGTGATCATTGCCTTTGCGCCGGTGCCGGTCTCCTCACCGGACTGGAACAAAAGCCGCACCGTTCCGCTGAGTTCGTCTTTTTGTTCGTTCAAGATTTCTGCCGCGATCAGCAAAATAGCCGTATGGGCATCATGACCGCAACCGTGCATCTGTCCTTCAATGGCAGATTTATAGGGAAAATCGTTGCCTTCGCAGATATGCAGCCCATCCATATCCGCCCGGAAAGCGATGGTCTTGCCTTTTCCCTTGCCCTTTATTTCTGCGATCAATCCGTCGTCATCCGGGTTGCAAGTATAAGGAATACCCAATTTTTCCAGATATTCGCATACGATCTTCTTTGTCCCGGGCAGTTGCCCGCCGATTTCGGGGATCTTATGAAATTCCCGGCGCAAAGCAATCAGTACCGCTTCTCTTTTCTTGCAATCATCAATAATCCTTTTTCCCATGGAAACCACCTCATTTCTTGCGGGACATTATACCATATATTTGCGTGATGTGCAATATCGTTGGGCGTAAACCCACATCGTTTGTGCGTAGCGCAACACGCTTTGCCGAAGGCAACCTCCTTTTGTGTCCACCAAAGCGAAACGATGTCCTCACTTCGCTGGAAATGCTGTTGTTCCCTTACGGACATAAAGCAAAACCTCCAACTGTATTTTAGCATAAAGAAAAGGTAGACAACATGGTGGTTTTCCATGTATCTACCTTTATCTTACAACTTCACACTTAGCCGGAGGCTTTGACTATTCCGGTTTCAACATCCGATAGCCGATACCAATATGGGTTTGAATATACTGCGTCTGCGGATCCTTCTCCAGTTTCTTGCGTAAGGTTGCCATATGCACCCGCAAAGATGCCGTATCGCTCTCCCATGCACTGCCCCAGATCTTATTGGTTAGATAAGTATGTGTCAGCACCTTTCCGGCATCCTTGGCAAGCAAGCACAGAAGTTTGTACTCTGTGGGCGTCAGTTTCAACTCCTCACCGTTTAAGGAAGCACAGCCTGCGGCATAATCCACTGTCAATTTACCGTTGCGGAACACAGAATCACCGGGTTTGCTCTCAATTGTTGCAATGCGGCGTTGCGCGACCCGGAGACGAGCCAGCAGTTCCGTAACAGAAAATGGCTTTGTCAGATAATCGTCTGCACCGGCATCCAATGCTGCAACCTTGTCCCCATCCTCGCTCCGGGCGGAGATAACGATAATGGGCATCTGAGACCAGGCACGGATGCGCTGAATGACTTCTACACCATCCATATCCGGCAAGCCCAGGTCCAAGAACACGATATCCGGCTGCTGGATCGTTGCTGCTGCAATGGCGGCTTCACCGTTGGCTGCGGTTATGTGGGCATAGTTATTGGATCTTAAGGTAGTGGTGATCAGGTTGCGGACAGTGGGATCGTCCTCCACCACTAATATCTTTGGATTATTCATGGACTTCCACCTCCCCGGACGGAATGGTAAATGTAAAGATCGTGCCAACAGGCCCATTGTCGGATACGGTGATCTCGCCCCCATGGGCAGTGATGATCGACTTGCAAAGACTGAGGCCCAAGCCCAGGCTTCTGCGGCAGTCAGCAATGGGATTGCTGCCGCTGTAGAACATCTGGAAGACCTTTTCCTTTTCACTGTCCGGAATACCTGCGCCATTATC
>JAZQBF010000121.1:0-6690 GCA_045545615.1 Faecousia sp. | reverse complement strand
TCTATACGGCGATCACGTATTTTTTGCTGTTGCATAGGGTCAACACAGCGGTGCGGCTGAAAGATAATATTTATCAGAGCGAAAATGTGGATTCTCCTTTTGTGCTGGGTATCATCAAGCCGAAAATTTATCTGCCGTTTCGGTTAGACGGGCAGAATTTATCCCATGTGATCGCCCATGAGCAGGCGCACATTCGCCGCAAAGACCATTGGTGGAAACCCTTGGGGTTTGTGCTGCTGGCGATCCACTGGTTCAATCCTGTTTTGTGGTTGGGGTATATTTTGCTGTGCAGAGATATTGAACTGGCGTGTGATGAAAAGGTCATACAAAAAATGGACAATACGTCCAAAGCCGACTACACGGAAGCCTTGGTTGCCTGCAGTGTTCGCCGCCAAAGCATTGCCGCCTGTCCTCTTGCCTTTGGCGAGGTTGGCGTAAAGGCGCGGGTAAAGTCTGTGATGAATTATAAGAAACCCGCCTTCTGGGTCATTGTTGCCGCTGTGGTGATATGCATTGCGGTAGCGGTATGCTTTTTGACAGATCCGGTGGCAAAGAATGAAGATCTGGATCCGGTGGAGATCAAAAATCCATGGGTGCAGGCATACACCCCTGGGACAGACGGTATCCAGGGAAATGTGGATGTGGAAAAATATACGCGCATCAGCCCGGATTTTACAATCGGTGCAGACCGGTACGGTTATGCGGTGTTCAAAGACCCCAACAAGGCGTTTCAAACATTTGTCACCCTGTATGAAAAAGGAATTTCTGCCATTAAGAAACAATATGATTTAGCGCCGATCTCCGGGAGTAATTATGCGTTATATAAAACCTATGGCTGGCAGACCGATACCGGTTCTGCAGAAGCCCGGGAGCAAGCCTTGTTCGTAACCCAATTTCTGGATATTTACGAGAACAGTTTCACGACAGAAATTCCGGAAGACGCTGTGGCGGTGGTCAATACGGTCCAAACAAACTTAAAAACCTACTATGAACTCAGCGACGGCACATGGCGTGCAGATGGTCGGAACTATAAGCACCGCCTTGAGATCAACGGCCGTATGCACAACGCCGCCGTAGATTCTACTTTTGTGTATCTCAGCAATCTGGAAACCATCACCTTTGAGCAGGCGTGGCTGGCAGCAGGTCTCAGCAGTAACACAGAAGACTATTTTTCTCCGGAGGAAGCGGTCCTTGTGGATTGGATAACCGGTGAAGATATGCCTATCAACGGCGCAATATCCGGGGAAAATACATTTATAGTGGAAACAAATCTTCTGGAAAATGCGCTGGAAAATGCCATTTTAGACCAAAATGCACCGGACCGCTTTCCCTCCAGCCCCACCGGTCCTGTATATGCAGAAGCCCATCAACTCCTTGGAATCCAAAGCAGTCCGACTCTGGAAGACGAGAAAGAATATAAAACGGAACTTACCGTCTATGTGCAATATGTCTACCACCAATATGCAAGATCCAATGGCGAACTGAGCAGGGTTGCCGCCAATGCAACGCCGGCAGTCTTCTCATTTGTAGGCGGTCCTGCCACGGGGTATCAGTTGCAGGATTTCAAAGAGCCAAATGGCGGCAATGTTTATGCCGAGGAAGTCCGCAAGTTGTTCCCTGAGGATATTGCCGAAATCCTTTTAGATCCCCAAAACGATGTGATCGATATGGAAAAACTGGAGTCTGATTGCCTGGAAAAAGCAAAGCATAAATCCCTTGCCGGATAAACGAATAATCCTGCTGTTCTCACGGACAGCAGGATTTTTCTTTATATTGGGGGAATTTATGCTATAATAAAATAAGGAATTTCCCGTTGCACAGTCGTATAATAAGTGATAAGGCGTAAAAAGCCTTCTATTCTAAGGAGGGAACTATATGGACAACGGCGCAAGTAACTACCGCCGTTTCCTTGATGGTGATGAAAGTGCCTTTGGACACATCATGGAAGAACTGTTTCGCGGACTTGTTTTCTTTATTGATGGCTTTGTGCACGATATACACGCAGCCGAGGATATTGCAATCGATACCTTCTCTGATCTGGTGGTCCATCGGCATCGTTACAACTTCAAGGTAACTTTAAAAACCTATCTGTATATGGTAGGCAGAAGCCGCGCTCTGGATTACATAAAGCGCCGCAAGGTGATCAATTTTGTGGCATTTTCCGAGGCGCACGCCCTTGCGGATGAAACAGAAACCCTTGAAGAAATGGTGCTGAAAGACCACCGAAAACGGCAGGTAAATGCCGCCATTGCCAAACTTCCGGAGGATATGCGTGTAGCGGTCCACCTCGTTTATTTTGAAGAAATGACTTATGAGGAAGCGGCCAGGGTTATGAAAAAGAACCGCAAGCAGGTGGACAATCTGCTGTATCGCGCAAAAAAGGAACTTCGCATCATTCTGGGAAAGGATGGTGAAGCGCTACTATGAGAGATATGAAAGAATGTCAGGCGGAAGTTTTCCGCCGCAGTGAAAAGCGGATAAAAGACCGCAAAAAATCAGAAAAACGCCTATTGGCGCTGAGCATTCCGCTGTGTCTGGTGCTCTTGGTAAGCGCAATAACGGTTTTACCGGAAATGTTCTCCACCAAGGATAAAAACACGGCGCCGGAATCTGCGATGGGCGCAGCGGGGAGTATTGACGGCAGTAATTTTACTTATCTCCAGGCAGAGATCATAAGCGCTGAAAGTGTGACTCAGCCTATTCTAAAGAGCGATATGGATGAAGTGGCGCAACTTTACGATGCCCTGCAGGCGGCATTTGCGCGAGGGGGTAAGGAAAATACAAAAACGGAATCCAACGGTTCATCCTTAAGTGAAACAAGGGAAGAAAATAATGGTTATACACAAAGCGGCGGGGGAGAGAAATATGCCGGTTATCGAATCGTATTTACCGCCCCAAATGGAACAGAAGTTGTTTATTTGCTGGAAGAAGATAGATTGGTCAACGAAACGACTAAAGAAAAAGTGACACTGACACAAGAGCAGTATTTTGATCTGCTACGCTTATGCGGCGTTGCAAGCACAGAGGAGGCGCAGCGATGAAAAAGAAGATTTGGATACCCATTGTTATCGTTCTTATGCTGGCGATTTTGGTTATCCCGATTCCAACTGGCACATATAAAGACGGCGGAACACGGGAATACACGGCGCTGACATACAAAATTGTGGATTGGAACCGGCTTACGGGGGATACGACCTACGATAAAACGCGGGTTTATTTCTTTCCGTACAATTTTAAATCCATTGATGGTCTATGGTATTACGAAGCGGACGAAGTTTCTCACTCTTTTATCGCAACGGTAGTGGAACTGAACGATACATCCGTTACAGTACAGCCGGTGGAAGACAGCGAGATGCTGAAAAGCGGGGATAAGGTTTCTTTTGGAATCGGGGATCTGGAGGAAATAGAGGCTTCACTCGGCAGTGTGGTGAAAGTGACCTACAAGGGCGGCGTGATGGAATCCTACCCGTTGCAGATCCACGCCACAAGTTGGGAACTGTCCACAGATTATCGGCATCTTCCATATACGGATCTGTGGCTCGACAAGGAGACAGCAGAAAAACAGGACAACAATATCTTTGACCATATCGTGATCACAGAGATCTATTCCAACTGTTTCTTTGCTGAAACGGTCATTCCGATGCCCTGGAAAATCAAATTAAACGGCACATTGTCCCGGGATTGGTGCGTAGGCGATCAGATCATTTGTACCTATGAAAACACCTACTTTGATTCGGAAAACCGCCGTATAGAAGTTGATTTTCTGACGGTGGAAGCCAGCGATTGGCAACCCGACCCATACGCGGCATATAAGCCGGTAATCTACCTCTATCCGGAGGAAGAAACGGATGTTTCCGTAAATTTGTACTTAGACGGCAAACTGACCTGCACCTATCCTGCCTATCAAAACGGCTGGCAGGTAACAGCAACTCCGGACGGCACATTGAAGGATGCGCAGGGTAAGATCTATAACTATCTGTACTGGGAGGGAGAAACAAATGCCCGGTGGGATCTGTCGAAAGGTTTCTGTGTTAAGGGTGAAGATACTGCGGTATTTTTAGAGCAGGCTTTGGAGAAACTGGGTCTGAGTCGCAGAGAAGCAAATGAGTTTATTGTATACTGGCTGCCCCTTATGGAGCAGAATCCGTACAACATTATTGCTTTTCAGACTGATGTTTACACCGAGGCGGCGCGCTTAGCGGTTGACCCTGCGCCGGATACCGTGATCCGGGTGTTTATGACATGGCAGGCATCGGAAAGTTATGTAAACCTAAAGACGCAAGAATTGACCGCACCAAAACGCCGGGGATTTACCGTGGTAGAATGGGGCGGCACGGAGATTAAGTAGAGAATGTAGTTCAAATTCAGACGATTATGTGATAACTTAGCAAAATGCTGAAGACCTAAATTTAATCGATAATAACCTATGAGGGATCTAATCATTACCACAGGCTACAATTACCTGTGGTAATTTATTTTCTGCGGAAGAATTATATTGGTTTTATCATTATTGCGTTTTAAGTCTATTTATGGTATAATTTGCCTTCAAGATGCAAATTTAAAGAATGTTTTATAAAAACACAAAAGGGGAATGTAGATGAATAGTTTAAATACAATTATTGCGGATGCAAACAATGGCGATGCCGTTTCTCAATACAAACTTGCCCGTGCCTATGAAACGGGTGATGGCGTTGAGAAGAATATTGATACAGCAAGAGAATGGTATCAGAAGTCGGCAGCAAACGGCTATAAAAACGCAGAGGTAAAACTACGTTTGTTAAATGCTCAGCCGTCTGCACAATCGGATCAAGAAACACAACCTGCTGTAAAACAGACGTATCAAGCGCCTGCTGCACCAACATTAGTGCAAGCAACAAACGCAAAAAATAGAAACAATAGTTGTGTAACCGTTAATGAAAATAGAACTGTTTATCAGCAGAAAAACAAAATAGTAGCGGCATTGCTGGCGCTGTTTTTGGGTTGCTATGGAGCACATGATTTTTATTTGGGATACAACAAAAACGGTATTATAAAAATCGTTTTGACAATTACGATAATTGGTTCTTTTGTTTCTTATGTTTGGTCGTTATTTGATTTTATTAAAATTATTTGCAATGGAAAAATGGATAGCAATGGACAAATGTTAAAATAATTTTAGGAGGCAGAATTATGACGCAACAAGATTTGGAGTACAGAAAAATACATGCAGTAGTTCCTCAATTAGATATTCTGGACGGAGGTCTCGATAAAATTGTAGCACCACCTATACAGTACACTCGATTCGTATCTATGGGGAATGTAACAAAAGTGTCCGGCAGTAAAATTGCCGGCGGGTTATTTGGGGCGCTTGAGGGCGCTTTGCATATGGCAACAGGTAATTTTGGCTTCGGACTTGGAAAAACAATTGCATCTCTTGGAAAGACGGCAACTGGGGTTGTTGATCCGGGATATGTTGGTGTACAGAAAATTATATGTGAAACTATCCAGGAATGGGAAGATAATTCCTGGAAAGAGCGATATTTTTTATCTGATTTTGTTCCTGCAGAAGGTAATCTTGGAGATATTATTTGCGAAGATGGCGAATTTGATGAATGCTATTGCGGTCTCGGGCATAGATTTTTTGATAACGGTGATTATTTTGAGGGGTTGTTTGCTGATGGCAAAATCTCAGAGGGTATATATATTTTTGCAAATGGCGCCCGGTATCTGGGAGCATTTGACGATGATTTGAATTTTACTGGTCTTGGGACTTTGCTTTATGCAGATGGTGCTTGTTATTACGGCCGCTTTAATCAATCTAAACGTGATGGGATAGGGGCAATGTGGTATACAGATGGGGCGTATGTTGGCAGATGGTCAAATAACGTTCGCCACGGAGACGGTTTTTTGAGATTAGATAATGGCACATTCTTTGATGGTCAATTCTACAATGACCAAATGGTAAAGTGATATGGAATTAAAGAAGGCTGTCGAAGAATATACAGTATTAGCAAATCAAGGAGAGATACTTGCTCAAAAGAAACTAGGGTTGTTACTCTCAAAAGAGACTTCAACATTTACTGAAGGTATTGCTTGGCTTGAAAGGGCTGCAGAAACGGATTCAGAAGCAATGTACCTATTAGGTAGGATTTATCTTAAAAAGACAGGAAACAAGCGACAGGCTTTTTGCTGGTATGAACGTGCGGCTCAAAAGGGACATATAGATGCCATGATTGATGTGGCGGCCTTTTATTTGTTTGGTTACGGAGTTGAACAGAACATTAGTGAAGCAATAAAATGGTACAAAAAAGCGGCAAGTTTAAGTTCTCCGGTGGCGTATCACAATTTAGGTTTCCTTTGCTTTCAAGATTGTGAATTGTACGATTCTGCCATTTGCTATTTCAAAAAAGCGACTGAATTAGGATATGCAGATTCTGCATATATGCTTGGTATAATGTTTCTCTATGGATATGGAACTGAAAAAAGTCCAGACACATCATTGGATTATTTTGTGAGGGCTTTTGAAATGGGTAAGCACTATACTTGCAGACCACTTGGTGATTTGTTTTTTCAAGGTGCCTTTAATGACGGTAAACAGAATCCAAACAAAGCAATTGAGTGGTATCTCTGCGGAGTAGATAGACAAGTTTTATCGTGCATTGAGGTGCTGGGAGATTGTTACTATTACGGCTTTGGTGTCGATGTTGATTA
>JAZQBF010000120.1:0-13078 GCA_045545615.1 Faecousia sp. | reverse complement strand
CCTGTCCGCCCGGTCCTTCTATCAAGTGAATCACCACCAGGCGCAACGGCTGTATGAAGCCGCTATTGCCCAGGCGGAGATCACCCAAAATGATTTGGTGCTGGATCTTTACTGCGGTGTGGGCACCATCACTTTGGCTATGGCGAAAGCCGCCGGTAAGGTTATCGGCGTGGAAGTGATCCCCCAGGCAGTGGAAGATGCAAAAGAAAACGCCGCCCGGAACAATATCGAAAACGCAGAATTTTTCTGCGGCGATGCAGGCAAGGCGGCTTTGGAACTGGAAGAAAAGGGCATCTGCCCGGATGTGGTAGTGGTAGACCCGCCCCGGAAAGGGTTGAACGCCGATGCCATCGAGGCAATGGCGCGGATCGCCCCTCGGCGGATCGTCTATGTATCCTGTGACCCGGCGACACTGGCAAGAGATGTAGCCCTTTTGAAAGAAAAAGGCTATGCTCTGCAATCCGCCCAGGCAGCAGATCTGTTCCCGAGATGCGCCCATGTAGAATCAATCGTGTGCCTTGCACGCGATTGATTCAATGAATTGCCTAACGGCATGAATTGGCTTCGCCATGAATTGCGCTGACGCGCGTAGAATGTATATCACATCGCAACCGAAGGTTATAGCGCCTTTGCAAAATAAAAAGATATGCAGCGTTGCCTAACGCTGCATATCTTTTTTGTTTAGTCAGATTATTCTTTTGAGACGGTTTGGAAGGTCGCTTCCTGGGTTTCGGAGGGGGCATAGCCGAAATGCTTTTTATAGGCTCTGTAGAAAGTAGAGTAATCGGCAAACCCGCATAGGTTGTAGAGGGAGGCTGCTTTTGCACCCAAAAGGATCTCCCGCCGGGCAAATTCCAGCCGCCGCCGGTTTAAATATGCTTTGGGGGTAGCGGAAAGGTCTTCCTGAAAAATTTGATACAAATAACTTTTGGAAATGCTCAGGGCATCACACACCTGCTCAATGGTGTCGATCTCAAACAACCGCCCATCCATAAATTCCAGAGCGCTGCGGGTCAAGGGATGACGGTAATTGTCTTGCCTTCCCCCGTCCGTTTTGAGGATGATGTTCCACAAAAGTTCCTCTGTGAGGGCAAGCATTGCCCGGGGAAGAAATTCTTCGGAGAGGGTGTGGCAGTAGTAGTCCATCTTCTCAAATAATCCGGTGACCAGTTGGTTTCCGTCGAACTGGATCACATGGAGATCCTCCGGAATTTTCGCAAGGAGTTTCTTTGAGAAAGTTTCTGGAAAGAAGATCAGATTGTACCGATCATAAGTTTCGTCAGAATGTACGCAAATTCTGTGGGGCTGTTCGGGACGCGTGATCACAAGGGCGTTTTTTCGAAGTGGATATGTTTCCGAATGGATAGAATAGGAAACATCTCCCTTTTTCAGCAGGAGAAGTTCGTAACCTTTGTGGGCATGGACCGGATAACTTTCTGCAGATTGCATGGTCATAGCGCAGTGGCGCATAATCAGTTTGGGACTTTCAAAAGCAGAAACAACAGAAACACCCATAACCGCACCTCCTTTTTGACAGCATAGCACAAAAATGGAATTTTTGCAATGCGAATGTGCAGTTTGTGCAATTGAAAATTACGCAAGGGTGTGGAATAATAAAGAAAAAGGAGTGTGATGGTATGCACAACATAGATTTTGCAAAAAACGGAAGCGCATATATAACCTCTAAAATTGAAGAAGCGGTAAAGAACGAGAGCCGCACCGCTACCATAAGCGGCAATTGGGAGATCAGTGAGGCGGTTCGGTTGCCCTCAAATTTCACACTGATTTTGGAAAACGCCCATTTGCGAATGGCTGACGGTGTTTATTCCAATATGTTCGTGAACGAACACCACGAAACAGAAATCGGCAGAACTACAGCCGGTACAGACAGAAATATCAGCATCATCGGACGCGGTGAGGCGATCCTTGACGGCGGAAAATACAACGGGCTTTCCGAAAAGACCCATTCAAAAAACGGCTTGCCGCCGATCAGGAAGAATAATCTTCTGCTGTTTACAAATGTTGACGGTTTCCGGGTGTCCGACATTTCCTGCCGCAATCAGCGCTGGTGGGCATTGAATTTTATCTATTGCGCAAATGGCTATCTTGGCAATATCGATTTTTGCGCCAACGATACCGGTATTGACGAAAACGGCAACTTGTACCACGGTTTGATTCGGGGAAAATACGATGAGGTCGTGGTAAAGAATGCCGACGGTATCGATCTTCGCCAGGGTTGTCACGATATTCTGATCGAGAACATCACCGGATTCTGCGAGGATGATTCTATTGCGTTAACCGCTTTAAACGGCAAGATGGAGCAGACTTTTGCAGTGGAAGGACTTTCTTCCGATTTGTGCAATGTAGAGATCAGAAATATCCGGACAGCCGCCTATTGCTCCAATGTCAGACTGCTCAGCCAAGGCGGTATCAAGTTGCACGATATCACCATTGACGGGGTGTACGATATGGGGTGCGAATCTCCTCATTTGGACAAAGGCGCATACGCCATTCATATTGGTGATACACGGCTTTACGGACCGCGCCATTCAACCGAGGATGAGACCTATAATATCACCGTGAAAAATGTGTGCGGCAGCGGATTAGCGGTATTAGCCCTTGCGGGCGCGATGAAAAACTTCGTGTACTATGGCATAGAGGCGAAAAACGGCGCAAAAATGCTAAAAGACGACCGTACCGTGTAAAAGGTGTTTTATACCGTGGAAAAATGCGGGAGCAAATTCTTTAGAATTTGCTCCCGCTTCGTTTATTTGTTATTTAGCGCTTTGCAGCCAGACGCTGGAAGAATTTTACCACTTCAACTACCGGGATGACCAAAATAGCCAGGCCCATAGCGATGCCGTATTCTTCCAGACCAATGGTGGTGAAACCAAAGGCGTTTGCAATGAAGGGAACTTCAATAACCAGTGTGGTCAGCAAGAGGCTGCCCAACATAGCCGCCCACAGAACTTTATTATGGCTCTTCAGGCTGAAGATGGACTTGCGCTGAGACCGCAGGTTAAAGGAGTGGAAGATCTCGCACATACTCATGGCAAGGAATGCCATAGTCATACCGTGGCCGGATTCGCCAACTGTGGCAAGATGGCTAAACCAATCTGCGCCAGCAACCGGGGAGAATTCCTTAAATGCGCCAATGAGGTAAGAAACGATGGTAATGGCGGTGACCAAAAGACCCTGATAGATCACATCAAAACCCAGACCGCCGGAGAAGATGCCGTCACCGGAATTTCTGGGAGGGCGGTTCATGGTGTCCGGTTCTGCTTCTTCCATACCCAAAGCCAGGGCGGGGAAGCAGTCAGTAACCAGGTTGATAAACAGCAGATGCACAGGGTTCAGCAGAACAAAGCCCATCAGCGTTGCGCCAAAGACGCCCAGCACCTCACTCATATTGGAAGCAAGGAGGAACTGAATGGCCTTGCGGATGTTGTCGTAGATCCGGCGACCTTCGCCGACAGCGGAAACGATGGTGGCAAAGTTGTCGTCAGCCAGCACCATATCTGCAACATTCTTGGTAACGTCGGTGCCGGTGATACCCATGCCCACGCCAATGTCCGCAGACTTGATGGAGGGAGCATCGTTAACACCGTCGCCGGTCATAGCGGTGATGCAGCCGTTTGCCCGCCATGCGTTGACGATACGGGTCTTGTGTTCCGGTTGCACACGGGCGTAAACGCCCACTTTCTTTACAAATTCGCCCAGGTCTTCGTCGGAGATCGCATCCAGTTCTGCGCCGGTAACAGCCTGGGAGGCGTCGGTAATAATGCCCAATTCCCTGGCGATAGCAACGGCGGTGTCCTTATGGTCACCGGTGATCATAACCGCCCGGATACCGGCGTTGCGACACTCTTCGATGGCAGCCTTGACCTCAGGACGGACCGGGTCGATCATACCGGTCAGACCCAGGAAGATAAGATCCTGCTCCAGGAATTCGGGGGTGTTGTCCCCAGGCTTTTCTGCCCAATCCCGCTTGGCGGCAGCCAGAACACGGAGCGCCTTGTCTGCCATAGCCTTGTTGGCAGCCATGATCTCGGCGCGCTTTTCATCGGTCATAGGCTTAACTTCGCCGTTTTCGTAGTAGTAAGCGCAGCGGGCAAGGACCACATCCGGACCGCCCTTGGTATACTGCACAAAACCGCCGCTTACTGCGTGTACAGTAGACATCATTTTACGGCCGGAGTCAAAGGGCGCTTCATCCACACGGGGGGTTGCCTTTTCCAGGTCTTGCTTTTTAAGACCGATGGAGCAAGCGAAGTTGACCAATGCGCATTCGGTGGGTTCGCCCTCTGCCTGGTCATTTTCGTTCAGGTTTGCATCGGAGCAAAGCGCCATTGCGGTGGCAACCAGTTCTTTCTCGCCCAAATGGTCCACAACGGTCATTTTGTTCTGGGTCAAAGTACCGGTTTTATCGGAGCAGATGATCTGGGTACAACCCAGCGTTTCCACAGCGGTGAGCCGGCGGATTACGGCGTTGCGTTTGCTCATTTTGGTTACGCCGATGGAAAGCACAACGGTAACAACCGTGGCAAGACCTTCGGGAATGGCGGCAACAGCCAGAGAGACAGCAACCATAAAGGTGCTCAAGATGCCGTTAATGGAGTAGTCATGTTTCATGACCAGGTTAAAGATAAAGATAAATACGCAGATGCCCAGCACCAGGAAAGAAAGGGTTTTGCCCAGGCTGTCCAGTTTTTTCTGCAGCGGGGTTTCCTCTTCTTTGGCGGCTGCCAAAGCATCGGCGATCTTGCCCATTTCGGTATTCATACCGGTTTCGGTGATCACGGCTTTGCCGCGGCCGTAGACAACGGTAGAGCCCATATAGCACATATTTTTCCGGTCGCCAAGGGGAACATCGTCCCCACCGGCGGTGAGATTCAGCGCGTCGATCAGTTTGTTTACAGGGACAGATTCGCCGGTAAGCGCTGCCTCTTCGATCTTCAGAGAGGCGTTTTCGATGATACGGCCGTCAGCGGGAACGGCATCGCCGGCTTCCAGGATCACAATGTCGCCGGGGACCAATTCGTCGGAGTGCAGGACCACCATCTTGCCATCACGGAGAACTTTACAGGTGGCGGCAGTCATTGTTTGCAGCGCTTCAATGGCGGCTTCTGCTTTGCTCTCTTGAATCACGCCCAAAATGGCGTTGAGCAGAACAACGATCAGAATGATGCCAACTTCCACAAGACCCTCTGTCAAGTGACCGAAATCTCTGGGTTCCGGCAACTGCAGGAAATCGATAACCGTCGTTGCGGCAGAAACTGCGGCGGCGATCATCAAAATGATCAGCATCGGGTCTTTCAACTGGGCAAGAAAGCGCTGGAGCAGCGTGGGCTTTTCGGCCTCTTTCAGTTTGTTGGGGCCATACTTGTCAAGTCGTTCCCTGGCCTGCGCGCTGGACAACCCACCGGCGTCCACGCCCAGATCCTGCAGAACTTCCTGCACAGATTGGGTATAGGCTTTTTTCATCTGGCATACGTCTCCTTATAAAAATAGTTTATCCAAAAATAAAAGACTCATACACCGTCCGACAGACAGTGTATGAGTCTCATTCTTTACAAGCGGTCCGGGCTGGGAGGCCGAGTGACGGACGGGCTTCGCGCAGATTTCTGCGCGGAATTACTCCCTCATTACATTTGAGAATATAACATTATAAAAGAAAAAAATCAAGCGAAAATTCTTGCTTTATAATGTCTTTACCATAACTTAACTATTTTATAGAACGGGGATTTCCCTTCCAGTCGTAGCGGAGAAAGACAGTTACATTGATAGCAATATAACTGGCGACGATCAAGCCGATCTCCCACAGCAGGCAGGTGCCGGCAGATTGTACCATTTCCATGGTATCCAAACCCCGAAAACTGTTGCAGATCAGCGCCATAATGACGGTCAGCAAAAAGCCCAAAGCCGTCCAGCAAACGCCTGCAAGCCGCTGGGTGAATTGCCAGGCTTCCACGCTACCCATACCGAACAACGCCCGGAAACCCAACTTGTGGTTGGCTTCCTTTGGAGGCGCAAGGAAGGAAAGAAGACCAAGGGCCAGCAAAAGCAACGGACCTGCCATTACGGACAACCGCGCCAGCAGTTCGATCCAGCCAAGCACTGTATTTAGTTCCGGCATAAAGCGCGCAGGGTCAAAATCCTGCAGCAAGGACATAATGGCATCCAATATAGCACATCTCCCTCAACAAAATTAGGTGTTGTTCCGGATCGTGTTGATCTCGTGAATAAAACTCTGTACATCCTGGAAACGGCGGTACACAGAGGCAAACCGAATGTAGGCGACTTCGTCCAGAGGCTTGATCCGCTCCATAACCATTTCGCCGATCTTGTCGGTGCTGACCTCCCGCTCCAGGGAGTTTTGGATGGTCTGCTCGATCTCGGTGGTGATCCGATCCAGTTCGGAAACTTCCACCTGCCGCTTGTCAAAAGCGCGAACCATAGAGTTCATAATCTTGTTCCGGTCGAAACCCTGGCGAGAGCCATCCCGCTTGACCACGATAATGGGCAAACTCTCCACGATCTCATAGGTAGTAAAACGGCGCTGGCAGGCAAGACACTCTCTGCGCCGGCGAATGCTGAGGCCGTCTTCCGAGTGGCGGGAGTCAACGACCTTGCTCTCCTGATCGCCGCAAAAAGGACATTTCATAGGAAATCATCCTCCCTTTTCTTTGAGTTATTATACCATTATAACAGAGCAAAGCGCCACTGTCCAGTATTTTTTGCCTCTTGTCAAGGAAGGGCAGATGGGTTACAATAGATACAGAAAAATCCATTCCCCGGAAAAAGGAGCGTTTTATGAAAAAGTGGATCTTATACGGCTTCTGGGTCGTGCAGTTTATCTTATGTGCGATTCTGGGATTGCTATACAATGTAAATGCGGCAGGGCAGGTGTTACAAACGGTTTTGGGCATTTTGTTCTTTGTGCCGCCTACTGTTTTGCTGATCGACGCTATCCGCGGCAAAGACCGGGCAGAACTGATGCGCATTATGATCATCAGCGGCGTGTCGCTTGTGGCAACATTGGTCATGCTGATCGCCAATGTGTTGTCTGTAGGCGCATCGGAAGCGGTGGGCCTTGCCTTCCACTACATTTTGGCAGTGGTGTCTACACCGATGTTTTGTGTTCGCTATTGGATCGTCAGCCTGTTTTTGTGGGCGTGCCTGCTGATGGGCACGCTGTATGGAAAAAGGCAGAAATAACTTTGTAAAATGCTGTCAAAAACGCCATTCTACCCGGGGTAGAGTGGCGTTTTCTACTCTAAAGAGCGGTAGAATCGGCTGTTTTCTATCCAAAAGGGGTGGTTTTTTAAATCATTTTCTTGTTATAATCTTATGAGAATGCGGAAACGCTGCAAATATATCCCAAGGAGCGAATAAAAATGGCTTATAAGATTGTTACAGATACCTGCTGCGACTTCCCTATGCAGATGTATAAGGACCTGGAACTGGAAGTCGTGCCGCTGTCTGTTATGTACAAGGGCGAGTCCTACAGCGAATACACTGAGCAGTGGCTCAAGGAAATGTTTGACGGTCTGCGGGCAGGTGCGGACACCTCCACTTCCGCTGTGAATCCGGAAGGCTGGGCGAATGTGATCGAGCCGGTGCTGGCAGAGGGAAACGATGCGCTGGTTATGGTATTTTCCTCCGGTCTCAGCACCACTTATCAGTCTGCTGTGATCGCCGCAGAAGAACTGAAAGAAAAATACCCCAATAGGAAAGTTTCTGTGGTGGATACTTTGTGCGCGTCCCTGGGTCAGGGGCTGCTGGTGTGGTACGCCGCGCAGAAGCGCAAGGAAGGTCTGTCCTTGGAAGAACTGACTGATTGGTGTGAGGAATATAAGTTTAAACTTTGCCACTGGTTTACCGTGGACGATCTGATGTATCTGAAACGGGGCGGCAGAGTCAGCGCGGCAACGGCGCTGGTTGGCACGATGCTCCAGATCAAGCCGGTCTTGCATGTGGACAATGAAGGCCATCTGATCAATGTTTCCAAAGTCCGGGGCAGAAAGGCATCCATTGAAGCGCTGGCAAAGAAAGTGGGCGAGACTGGCATTCCCGGGGCAAACGACACCATTTTCATCTGCCACGGCGACTGTATGGAAGATGCCAAGTATCTGGAAAGCCGCTTAAAAGAACTTTATGGCACAAAAAATGTGTTCATCTATTATGTGGGCGCGGTGATCGGTTCCCACTCCGGTCCCGGCACACTGGCTATCTTCTATATGGGTACTAAGCGCTGAAAAAGCAAATTATACGAAAAGTTCCCGGCAGATGGTTTTCTGCCGGGAACTTCTGTTTTAGCATAATTTTTTTCTTGCAATTTAAAAAAATTATGATATAATTACGAATATGGTAATAATAACTTTTTGTATAATTATAGGAGGGCTTTTTATGAGGAACGCAAAACGGTTTTTATCTATGGTTTTGATAGCTTGTATGGCTCTGTCATTTGTGCCTGGGACGGTTATTGCTCAGGAACAGCCAAACACCTCTGCCGAGGCGCTGCAGGTGGTCTATGATTTCCAGCTGGATAAGACGGAACTGGTGAATACCGCCGGCGCCGGATTTGCCGGTAATTTCATTGACGGAACAGCCAACCAGGGCGCAATTGCGGCTTATTATGCTGCCGGCGACCTGGAATGGAAGTATGCCTTGAACAATGCTTCCTTGCTAGCCACCCAGACGATGTCTGCCTCTGCGATGATTTATTTTGGCGGCACAGACTCTTACAAGTGGTCCGGCCTCCGTATGGGCGTAAAGACTACGGAAAACGGTGCAAGCAAGTATCCTGTAGGCCACTGGACGGCCTTTACCATTCGTGTGCCGGAAACCGGCCGCTATAACCTGACCCTGAATTACCAGAAGCGCAACGATGCAGCGGTAGCAGGTGAAATTTATATAATCGAAGGTACTTATACCGATGCTTCCTCCGTAGATGCCCTCCTTACGGCGGAAAATCTGCAGGCCACAGTAGATTTCAGCAAGAGAAACAATGTTTTTGAAGATGCTCAGATCTCTCTGGGAGACAATACCTTAAAAGCCGGTGAATATACCCTGGTATTCAAAGCGGTCAGCGATATGACCGGCGGCTACGGCAGTTACTTCTATGTCCGCTCTTTGGTTGCAGATTTGGTATGGCAGCCCTCCGGCAATGTGCCTGCCGATGTAAGCTACAACTTCACCCAGGAATATATCAATACCGTTACCGGCGCTTCCTTTGTGAACAAGAATCCCGCCGGCAACCTGGATGCCTACTACACCGGCGGCACAGTTAACTGGAAAGCCGCAGCCAACAGTACTTCTTTGCATACAGAGGAGTATCGCTCTGTTTCCAGCTACTTAGGCTTCGGCAGCGGCAGCAACTGGGCCGGTGTCCGCCTTGCCCAAAACGGCACAAAGGCCGATGGCACCGGATCTAAATATTTGACCGACCATTGGTTTGCCTTTACCCTCCGGGCGCCCGGCGCAGGCACATTTGATGCCACCTTGAAATATCAGACAAGAAGCGATGCCAACCAGGCGGTAAAGGTCTATCTGCTGCCCGGCGCGTTGACAGAACCTGCCGCCATTGCAGAGGCAATGGCAGGTAACCAACCCCTGACAGAAGCCTTTGACAGCCGTAAAAACACCGCCGGCACAGTAAACACCTCCGGCAACCGTTATACCGAGGGCGTCAAGGATATGGGCGCAGTGACCCTGGTGGATGGGGATTACACTTTGGTGATCCATTGTACCGGTGAGGCCGGCGCATATTTCTTCCTCAGCGAATTCTTCCTTGCTTATCAGTTGCCGGAGGAAACAACAGAAGCGACCACCACGCAGGAAACCACTACAGAGCCCACCACCACAGCACCTACCGAGATTACGGTAGAAGAGACGACGCAGCCGGAAGCGCCCATTGCACCGGCCGGCTATAATTTCGAACTGAAAAACACCCAGTTGACCACCACCGGTGGCAGCAATATGGGCGGCAATGTTCTTACTTCCGGCACAGTGAAAAATGCTCTGGAGGCTTACTATGCAGAAGGTCTGATTTCCTGGAAATATGCTGTGGATAATATCAGCACTTTTGCGACAGAGACAGTTACAGCAAGCAATACGTATTATATTGGTGGTGTCAGTTATGCCTGGGACGGTCTGCGTTTGGGTATGCTTTTGACAGAAAACGGCAGCAAGCGCTACCCCGGCGGTTACTGGACCGCATTTACCATTCAGTCTCCCGGCGAGGATCTTTATGAGATCTCTTTGGATTACCAAAGCCGCCACGACGGCAGCACTATGGCTGAGATCTATCTCATCAAAGGCGCGCTGACGGATGTGGCAGCCGTTGAGGCGCAAATGACTGAGAGCAACCGCTTGACGGTTATGGATTTCAGCGGCGGCAGTAGTTTCGCCGATGCTTCCAAAGTCCTTGGCTACGTAGAGATGGAAACGGGCGAATATACCCTGGTCTTTAAGGCAGCCAACCCCACCGGCGGCGCCTATATGCACATAAACGAACTGAAATTTGCCCAAAAAGATCCGGAGGATATTCCGCAGCCTGAAAAAGTGAATCCTGCCGGCTACAGTTTCGAACTGAAAGATACCAACCTGAAAACCACCGGCGACGGCAATATGGGCGGCAAGACCCTGACTTCAGCAACGGTGAAAGATGCGCTGGACACATACTATGCAGAAGGCCTGATCTCCTGGAAATATGCCGTGGATAACATCAGCACCTTTGCAACCAATACGGTTTCCGCAGCCAACACCTATTATTTTGGCGGCGGCAGTTACGGCTGGGACGGTCTACGTTTGGGTATGATGCTGACAGAAAACGGCAACAAGACATACCCCGGCGGTTATTGGACGGCATTTACAATCAAATCCCCCGGCGCAGACACCTTTGAAATCACTTTGGATTATCAGACCCGCCACGACGGCAGCACAAAGGCCGAGATTTATCTCATCAAAGGCGCGTTGACCGACAGGGCGGCAGTGGAAGCCCAAATGACGCAGGACAACCTGTTGAAAAAGATGGATTTCTCCGGCACAAAGACCTTTACAGATGCATCTAAGGTCTTGGATGTCGTAACGATGGAAGCAGGGGAGTATACACTGGTCTTTAAGGCAGCCAACCCCACCGGCGGCGCCTATATGCACATCAATGAACTGAAGTTCAGGAAGACCGATCCAAAACCGGAACTGGGTCCCATGCAGGCAAACAAGGTGGAATATATCTTTGACCTGCAGTCCACCGATCTGACGGCAACTGACGGTTCTTCCCTGGCAGGCGCAGATTTGAAAGTTTCCAAAGTCAGAGAAGCGCTGGAAGAATATTTTGCTGACCAGAAGATCAGTTGGAAGTATGCGGCGGACAACTTAAGTTCCTTTAAAACAGCCGACAATTCCGTAAGTTCCACTTTCCTCTTTGGCAAGGGAACATCTTACAAGTGGACCGGTCTGCGTATGGGTGTAAAGGTTACCGGCCCGGATACCGATCCGAAAACCGGCAAGAAAGTTGCCAGATATCCTGAATGTTGGTGGTTGGCAACGACCATCCACGCTCCCGGCAATGGTCTTTACTACTTGACGCTGGACTATCAGATGCGTTCTGACGCAGCAGTGGAAGGCGAGATCTATCTGATCAAGGGAGAACTGACTGATCCTGCGGAAATCGAAAAGAAGTTGAACGAGAATAATCTACTGACAACGTTAAAATTCCGATCCAAGCGTAGCAGTATGACTGACAAGCAGATCGATTTGGGCGCTGTGGAATTTGAGCAGGGGCAGTATACCCTGGTGTTCCGGGCAGCAAAGACGGCAGACTATGCTTCCGGTCTTATGTATATCAATAAACTGACGGCGCTCCACGAGTCTATCGCGCCGCCGCGTCCCCCCAAGGAAACGGTTTATAACTTCGATCTTGCCAACCGGGACGAGGGTATCTATACCGGCAAACCGTTACTGCAAGACAAGATGGGTGACATTGCAAGCCGCTATGCCACCGGCGAACTGAACTGGAAGTACCAGGACAGAGCCGCCAACTTAGGCGGTGGATCTCATGCGTTTAATTCCATGTATGGAATGGTTATGTACACCAGCGCCGACAATTGGATGGCATTTAAAATCAAATCCCCCGGCAAGGGTCTGCATACCATTATTCTCAACCACGCCCGTTCTGGTAACGGCGCATTGGGCGCAGTTTACATCCTACCGGCGGATACAAAAGATATACAGGCGGCAATGGACCACAGCAACCGTGTAGGCAAACTGGAATTCTACAATGAGTCCGGTGATCCCAATGTAAAAAGCGGTTTTACCACCGCGGTGGGCACATGGGAATTCGGCTCTGATGCAGAATACATCCTGGTAATGGAAGCCTACAGCAGCACCATTTACAAGCGGGATGTTGGCTATATGTGGCTATCCCAGATCATTGCCCGGGCAGGCAATTATATGCCTGTGGATACCGGCAACAAGCGACAGATCAGACCTACCGTGGTTCATACAGAACCCTGTAAGACCATGGAACCAACAGCCTATTTGACTACCGCAGAGATCAATGGGCAGGATTTCCTCTTTATGCCAACAGAAGGCAAGAAGATGTATATCTTTAATTTAGAGGATATGACACGGGAGCGGGTCGTACAGACACCCTTTGGAATCAGCCGTGGTATTACAACAGATGAAGACGGTATTATTTGGATGGTAGGCGATGCCGCTGTGCTGTGGCGGTATGACCCCTACACCAACACCAGTTATACTACCCGCAACTTCAAAACCTCTAACGCTGTCGCCTCTACCAGCGGATTTACGGTTGTTGTTCACGAAGGCAACATTTACTTTGGTGGCGGTTGGGGCTGTAATATCGGCAAATATGATCCCAAGACAGACAAGTTCAGTACTGTGACCGGCGGTATACTCCACGAGGATACCACTTATGCCTGCGGCGTCACCATTAAAGACGGTTATCTCTATGCCGGCATCAGCGGCGACAGAAACGCCGATGGCCAATATACCGCCGAGATCGTGAAGATCGATCTGAAAACAGAAAAAGTGGTGGCAAGGACGGATATTA
>JAZQBF010000119.1:0-5245 GCA_045545615.1 Faecousia sp. | reverse complement strand
AACAAAATTCCACGGCAGGCGTCAGCCTTGCCCTGGAATTTTATCTTGTCTTGTGAAAAAAATCTCTCGCTTTGGGGTGCTTCGCAGTTTTGAATAGAAGATTTTTCTTCACAGCAGTCACCGGCGACCGCGTGAATACTGGATGTATTCCAAGGGAGACGGGGGCTGTTGTGGAGGAAAAGATTCATTCAAAACCGTGTAAATCCCTATGTGAGTCCGCCCAATGGTCGCCGCTTTTTACATATAATTCTGCTTGCTCCAACGCATTGCGGTTTTCACAGTTTCGTGTTCCAGATCATCCCGCATTGCCAAATAACATTCCAGCACCTGCCGATCCTGCCCGGACATACGCTCTTTGGCAGATTCCAGTTGAACTTCTAAAGAGACACAGTTTTCCCACAGTGTCAGCAAATGTACATCCTCATATTCTTCAATATGTGGCAGCCGGTATAAGTCTGTGATCCGATCATCCATATTTCCCACCCCTTCATCATAGTATAAATACAGTATAGCATATTGTGGTCATCTCCACAATACTGTAAACACGTTTTTTTGCCTATAATGTTTCTATAGTAATAACGAAGGCGGTGAGGACTGTGCTGGATTATAGCCCAATGTGGGAGACGATGCGCAGAAAAGGCATTTCACAGTACAGTCTGTTGAAGGCTGGTATTGATAACAAGACCTTGGATGGACTAAAAAAGGGCAAGAATATCACCTTGCTGACTTTGGAGAAAATCTGCATTGCGTTGGATTGCACACCAAACGAGGTTATCCTTTTCCACCCGGAAGTATAACAGCATATACAAAAAAGCGGCGACCGCAATGATCGCCGCTTTTTATGTTTAGAAAAGAGAATTTCTGTTGTGTCGGGGCATCCCGGCTTAACCCTTAACAGAGCCGACCATGACGCCCTTCACGAAATACTTCTGAATGAAGGGGTACACACACATAATGGGTGTAACGACGATCATGATGGAGCAGTAACGGATCGTTGCGCCAACCATGTGGGTGCCTTCGGAAGTGCCGCCGTTCATATCTTCCTGGTTGACGGACTTGATCATGGTCTGCAGCAGGTGCATAACGGGACGCATATCTGCGTGTTTACTGTCTAAGTACAGCAAAGAGGGCATATAAGCATTCCAGTAAGCAACGGCGTAGTAAAGACCGATGGTAGCCAGCGCAGCCTTGGAAGTGGGCAGGACCAGGCGCATAAAGACGCCGGCTTCCTGCAGACCGTCGATCTCACCGGACTCAATGATCTCCTTGGGATAAGCAACAAAGAAGGAACGCATAATGATCAGGTTCCAGGTGCTGATCAAACCGGGGAGGATCTGAGACCAGATGGTGTTGCCCAAATGATAGATGTTCAACACAGTCAAAGTGGTGGGGATCAGACCGCCGCCGAAGAACATGGTAATGGTGATCATAATTGTAAACAGATTGTGACCCACCATTTTCCGGCGTGCCAGGGCGTATGCTGCCATAGCAGTAGTCATCAGGGACAGGAATGTACCCAAAACGGTGTAGAGGATGGTGTTTAAGTATGCTCTGCCGAATGCGCCGTCAGAGAGCATCTGGGCGTAGTTGGACCAGGTAACACCCAGTTTGGACTCTGCGCCCACCATGGGGTACAGGAACACGTTACCGGCAGTAACGTTGTAGTTATCGGACAGAGAAACGGAAATAACATGGATAAAGGGGATCAGAATACAAGCCATAAACAGGATCATGAAGATGTACAAAACTACATCAAACACGCCGAAACGGTTGTACTTTGCGACCTTTTTCTTAGGCGCTTTCAGTTGCACCTTTGCCGGAGCGGAATTTACAGTAGCCATATTTCATTCGCTCCTTTCTTAGAAAATGCCGGAGTCTGTCAACTTCTTGGAACCCCAGTTAGCCAACAGCAGCATAGTCATATTCACGATATTGGTCAGCAGGCCCACAGCGGTAGCCAGGCCGTAGTCGGTGGCAGCGCCGAAGCCCAGGTCATACACATAAGTGCCCAAAGTGTGGGCGGTGTAGATCTTGGTGGAGTTGGTCTGCAGCAGCAAAACCTTTTCCATAGAGGAGTCCAGAATGTGACCCACCTGCAGGATCAGCATGGTGGAAACGGTGGGGGCGATGGCAGGCAGAGTAATAGACAAAATCTGACGCCAACGGCCGGCGCCGTCCAAACGGGCAGCCTCGTACAGAGCGGGGTCAACACTGGAGATAGCAGCCAGGAACACGATGGTGCTCCAGCCCAGGCCCTGCCAGGTGTGGGAGATCAGCATAATGGGGCGGAAGTACTCTGCCTCCAGCAGGAAGTAGATGGACTTGCCACCGTTGAACTTGGTAATGATGCTGTTCACAATGCCGGTGGGATCCAGCAGGGTGTTGATCAAAGAGCAGACAACAACCACGCTGAGGAAGTGGGGCATATAACTGACGGTCTGGGTAATTTTCTTAAAACGCAGACCACGGATCTCGTTCATCATCAGCGCAAAGAACACGCTCAAGGGGAAGTAGATCACCAGGTTCTGCAGACCCAGAGCCAGGGTGTTTTCCGCAATACGCCAGAAATCGGGGTTTTCCAGCACGAAGGTGAAGTTGTCCAGTCCCACGAAGGGAGAATTGAAGCCCTGGAACAGGTTGTAGTTATAAAACGCCATTCTCAGGCCCCAAATGGGGACATATTTAAACATAATGAAGTAGACCAGCGCGGGGATAAACAGCAAAAACAGGAATCTGGTTTTCCAGAAACGGTGGAAAATGTTGTCACCCTTGCGCTTGGCTGCCAATTTTGCAGTAGCCATAGTTGATTGCGTGCCTCCTTATCTTTTTTGCATATACATAGGGATGATCCGTATGTTGATTGCCATAGGGAAAGGATATGCCGCTTATTTTGCGGCGCACCCCAGTCACAGCAGAGGATCTTGCTGTGACCGATCCCCTGTATAAAGTCGCTGAGCCGGACACCGAACGTTCCGGCGCAGGCACTGACATCCACGGTTATGTCTTTGCCATCCTGGAAAGGCTCAAAGATACGAGCCGCGGACGGAAGGCTTCCATTTGTCAGATAGAAAAATATATCCTGCCCGGCTGGTGCGCAGATGCAAACGCAATGGCGGTTGCCGCCTGAACGCTGCAGCCTGCCTCTCTTTCCGGACATTCTTAATTATGTATTCGCCGGTGGCGAATCTTCAAAAGCCGGGACGCCCCGGCGGAGGGTATATATTATAAGGATTGCCAAAAGGCATCTGTCTTTGCGTGGTTGCCAGGTATGGGCGCAAACCCATACCTGGCATAGTTATTGTGATTAAGCCAGTTTATCCTCGGGGTGCTTCTCCAGATAACGCTCCAGCGCGCTGTTGTGGATGTCGTAAACTTCCTGCGGCAGCATGCCGTTCACTTCAGCAACATAAGCGTCCCAATCGGTCTCGGGGTTCAGTTCGCCACGGATGAAGTCCTGGAACTTCGCGTTACAGAAGTCGTAGGTCTTCTGGTAGTAAGTATCGAACACTCTCTGCTCGGAATCATCATACTCCAGACGGAAACCCTTCTTCTCGGTGTCAGTGTAGTCCTTAGCGATGTCATAGATGGCATCGATAACGTGCTGATCCTGGCTCTTCAGGTAGATGTCGAAGTCGCGGAATGCGCAGAAGCCCACAACGCCAACACCGGAGCCATCGTAAACAAAGTCTTCCTTGAAGTCCTTAGTGCCGTCAGCAGCAACCTCGTAGGACTCGCCTTCTTTACCCCAGTTGGTCAGCGCAATACCCTCATCGGAGTACAGCCAGTCAACATACTTCAGAACATTCTCCAGTTCCTCGCCCTCGATCATGCCGGAAACCAGCAGGGAGTAGCCGGTGCTGGGCTTGCTGAAGACGTTGGTGCCGTTGGTGCCCATGGGGAAGTTACGGGCGCCGGTCAGAACGTAAGAGGGGTTGGCGTCGATAGCGCCCATAGTCAGCATATCGATACGGTCCATCTTATCGTAGCCCACGAAGGAAGTGTTGGAAGCGAAAGCCTCGGTCCACTGTGCGGAGTCCATAGTAATGCAGGAGGGGTGCATCAGACCTTCTTCATACAGGTCGTGAAGCCACTGCATGCACTCACGCATTGCATTGTTGGTCTGACCCATATAGTAGGAGTAGTCCTCCATATTCAGCATCATCAGGGTGTTATAGGATGCCTCACCGGCGTATCCGCCGCCAAAGGGCTCGACCATAGAGGAAACGCCGCTCAGGTTGGCGCCGTTCAGACCACGGAGAACGAAGGGATAACTGTTGGGATACAGTTTCTTCAGTTCACGCAGGGTCTTCATCAGGTCTTCCTGGTTGGTGGGGAAGGTCATGCCGTGCTTGTCGAAGATGTCCTTACGGTACAGCCAGCCATAGTTGGAAGCATAACCGGTCTGAGGACAGGGCAGGTGATACATAGAGCCGTCTTCTTCGGTGTACTTCTCAATATCCTTGACCCACTGGGGATCGGACAGGACCTTCTTAACGTTGGGCAGCAGGTCGATATAGTCGTTCCAGTCGATGTAAGCGCCCAGAGAGCCGTAAGCAGGTCCGAAGATCTGTGCGTTGGCGAAGGTCAACTGGGGGATCTTCTGCTGTGCAACCAGAGTCTCGTACTGGTCACGGGCTTCATACTCTGTAATGTTGAGTTTCATATTCAGAGTGGTCTCGATCAGGTTGTCCATGTAGCCGCCTTCCATCTCAAGGTCGGTGTTGTCGGGCAGCCAGTAGTTCAGTTCGAAAGTCTCGTCAAAGTGCAGGTTGGTGCCGTCGATCATATCACCGGAAACAGCGCCACCGCCGCCGCCCAGGGTATTCTTACCGCCGCAGCCGGACAGCATGCTGACCAGGCTCAGGCAGAGAACAACAGCCAGGACGAGGGCAATCATCTTCTTCATCATAGTGTTTTTCCTCTTTCCTAAAAGAATTTTGATTTTTGGCGACACGGACGCGGTCTCACGTACATCAATAATACGCGCAAAAGCCCCGTCGTGACATCGCCGCACTTGAATCATAACAAACTTTTTCCATTTTTGCAACTGTCAAATTGTTAACTTTCCCCCATTTTGTCATCTTATACAGAAAATCGCCCCCGTCGCCAATATTAAGAATACTTTTCTGTACATCCTGCCCGACACCGCCCAGCATCTTCCTTGCGATAAGCAAATTCTTGTTTATCGAGTTGTTGGTTAGACGCACAATCCAGAGGCCCCCTTGTGTAAAGGGGGCTCCGCGAA
>JAZQBF010000118.1:0-18950 GCA_045545615.1 Faecousia sp. | reverse complement strand
AAGTTGGGTCGCGGTCAGCCGCGCATCCACCTTTTCACCGGTAAAGCCGGTAAATTCCTGGGCGGCTGCGCCGTAGTGAAGCAGGTCCACCAGCAATGTCCGCAGTTCTGCATAGGCATCGTTGTTGACAACGGCAGCGTTGTTCAGCATACGGTAGCAGTAAGTTGCCACGCTGTAATCCAGTGTCGCGCCTGTGTATTCAGTGCCTGCGTAGGTGCAATACAAAGTAGCCGACAGGGTATCGTCCATTTGGTTAGGAGCGATGTTATAGAAAGTAAAGATATACTGACTATCATCTTCGCTGACGGTATATGTATCCAGCACAGTTTCAACGCCGTTAAATGTAATCTTCAGATACAGATCGGTAACACCCATTTCATCAAACAGATGTTTATTTACCTTGTAGTTCATTGCAATATTATCATACAAGGTAGGCGCAGCATTGGAGAGTTTGATCTCTTTGCGGTACAGAATGGGCGAATCCGTCAACGATTCGTTATTTTCACCGATTGTATTGTCTGTCCATTGGGCTTTTGTGCCTTCAAAAATTATAACATTCAAGGCAGTACAATTGGAGAATGCGTCATTATCAATTGTAGATACGCCGGTAGGTATTATAATTGTTTTTAAACTGGTGCAACCCTTGAATGTACCGTTGTTAATAGCAGTAACATTTGTGGGAATGTCAATTTTGGCGAGTTTTATACAGCCGTTAAATGCGTGGCTACCAATTGTGGTTACATTGTTGCTGCCAAAACTGGTTGTGTTAGCGGTTACACTTTTGCCGGTGCTGTCGCGCTAAGTAAACCCGCCGGTAGCACCTGCCTTGCCCTGGAATTTTATCGCAGTTAATTTGGCGCATCCAAAGAATGCACTCTCGCCAATTGCGGTGACAGTGAGAGGCACTACAAAGGTACCGCTATAGCCAGCGGGGACCATGATCAATGTGGTCATGTCCTTGTTGTAAAGTGCGCCGGATTGGTCTGCGGTGTAAGCAGAATGATCGGCATCTACTGTGATAGCGGTGAGGTTTTTGCATTTGGCAAAAGCGCCTTCGCCAACCAGCACGCCGTTGGCAATATGATATTGGGTCAAGCATGCCACATTAGCGAATGCATATTTGCCAATATAAGTTACACTGGGGTCTACCACAAGAGCGGTCAGTTCCTTGCCATACCAGGGAGCAGAACCGTATGTATAGTCATACATAGCGCCGGAGCCTGCAATGGTTAATACGCCATCCACAATGGTCCAGATGAGATTTTCACCACATACACCGCCGGTTATGATGTTCACATCAAACGTATCTGTGAAACCGTGGTAGGTGACGGTTACTGTTTTGGTGCCTTCGGTTTCGGATTCAAAACCGCTGACTTCAAAACCGGTATCCACAGAATCGGAACTGCCATTGCTGTAATTTACATTCAGTGTAAGTCCGGTCGTGTCCAGTTTTTCGCCGATCCAGTAGTCTAACTTGTCCGGTGTAGTTGCAATGGAAAAACCGGTAACGGTAACTTCGTTAACCACGACATAAAAAGTGTCGGTAAAACCCTGATAAGTGACGGTGACAGCCTGAGTACCTGCGGCATTTAAATCAGAACTGCTGAGTGTAAAGCCGGTTTCGATATAATCAGAACTTCCGTTGCTGTAGTCGACCTTTACCGTTAGACCGGTGGTGTCCAAAGTGTCTCCTACCCAGTAAGTTGTTTTCTGGGGCGGGGTAGCGATGGAAATGCCAGTGGCGGTAATTTCGTTTACCACAACATCAAATGTGGTGGTCAAGCCTTGGTAAGTAACGGTAATCTTCTTTGTGCCCGGGGTTGCTGCGGTGTAACCGCTGACATCAAAACCGGAAGTAACAACATCGGTGCTTCCGTCAGTGTAAGTAACTGTCAGGGAAAGACCGGCTGTATCCAAAGTGTCGCCAACCCAATAGTTCTGTTTGGTGGGAAATGTGTTGATCGCAATGTCGGAGGGAGTGGCAATAACAGACACATCGAATGTAGTGGTCTTGTTCATATAAGAAACCGTAATCGTCTTTGTACCAACAGAAGATGCGTCCAGTTCAGAAACCTGAAAACCGGAAAGAAGATCACTGGTGCTGCCGTCATTGTAGATCAAGGTAACTACAAGACCGGCCGTGTCAAGACTGTCGCCGATGTCGTATGTTGTTTTTGCGGGTGCTTGTCCAATGGCGATCTGATCCAGAATCGCTTCATGGAAGTGCATGGTTGCCTCTGTAAGGTTGCTGTTGCCGCTGTTAACAGTGACACCGGACCATTGATGCTCAGTGCCGATAAAATAAACATCGGTAATGGCGCTGCAACCATCAAATGCGTTTTCGCCAACGGCGGTGATCCCAACCGGCAACTCTACGGCCAAAATCTGGTCTTTATATTCATACCAGGGAGCAGAGGCGGCATCATAGTTATCCATAGCCCCATCGCCGGTAATCGACAATGTGCCTTTTTGTGATAAGCGCCATGTAAGATTTTCGCCGCAAGTACCGGAGGCAACAGAGGGATTCAAAATCTCTTCCAAGTCGACGGTGTTATCGCCGCCGATAATGATATTGTTTTGGCTGTCCTCATAAGCCTTTTTTGCAGCCGTGTACCATTTTTTGAAATCAGCACTGGAATCAAAAGTTTCCCGGAAGGCGATCTGTTCTTCTGTAGACATTGCCAAGTATTCCCGGTAGGTTAGGCTGGTGTTTGCAGCAAGCACGATGGGCGCGCAGCTTAAGAGTAAAGCGAGCGCTATGACCAATGCCACACCAGAGCGAATTTTACGAATCATAAGACCTCCTTGCGCATCGTTGAAACACGAGCGAGGAACTGCACGAATACGGCAGCCCAAACTTTCACATTTTACTTGATAAGTATAGCATCTTACAGGATAAGTGTCAATATAAAACCATAGAGATTAAACATAAAAATGCGGGAATGTTTGGCGTTTTCCAACATATAAACACAGAAGATTTTATTCTGTAATGTAAAAATGCTTGACAACCGATTTTCCTTGTGTTATAATCTGCCAGGTATCAAGTGATAAAACTTGACAGGAGGCGCCGAATGAACGCGACAGAACGAATACTTCTGTATGATTATTATGGTGATCTGCTGACAGATCGGCAAAAGGAATGCTTTGAACTTCGCTATAATCAAGACCTGTCTTTGGGCGAGATTGGTGAAGAACTGGGAATCAGCCGTCAAGGTGTGTTCGATAACTTAAGCAGAACAGAAGCCCTGCTTCGTAATATGGAAGAAAAAACCGGTTGTGTCCGTCGGGACCAGCGTTGTCGTCGCGCCGTAAAAGATGTTAAACAGTTGGCTTTGCAGTTGGCTGAATATGCAGATCCATCTGTTTCCGAACTTGCACAACAGATCATCTCTGTTGTGGGAGAATTAGAGGAATAATTATGGCATTTGAAGGATTAACAGAAAAAATATCTGCTGCCTTTAAGAAACTCCGCGGCAAAGGCCGATTGAAAGAATCGGATGTAAAAGAGGCAATGCGCGAGATCCGTATGGCTCTTTTAGAAGCGGATGTCAGTTATAAGGTCGTAAAAGACTTTACGAAGTCTGTTACTGAGCGCTGTGTCGGTCAGGATGTTCTGGAGGCACTTAGTCCTGCGCAGATGATCGTTAAGATCGTCAATGAAGAACTGACAAATCTGATGGGCAGCGATGCAAAACATATTACCATCAACCCCAATGGTCCTACAGTTGTGATGCTGGTGGGCCTGCAAGGCGCAGGTAAGACTACCAATGGTTCCAAACTCGCCGGTTATATGAAGCGGCAGGGCAGAAACCCCTTGCTTGTTGCCTGCGATATTTACAGACCTGCGGCTATCCAGCAGTTAAAAGTTTGCGGCGAAAAACTGGGCATCCCCGTTTTCGAGGAAGGGCAGTCTGACCCGGTACAAATTGCGAAAAACGCACTGAATTATGCCCGGCAACGGGGTCATGATATGGTGTTTTTGGATACTGCCGGTCGCCTTCACATCGATGAAACATTGATGGAAGAACTGAAAAACATCAAATCTGCGGTCAAACCAAACGAGATCATGCTGGTTGTGGACGCAATGACCGGCCAGGATGCGGTAAATGCAGCCCAGAGTTTTAACGAGTGGTTGGATATTGACGCAGTGATGCTCAGTAAACTGGATGGCGATGCCAGAGGCGGCGCAGCCTTGTCTGTTCGCGCTGTTACCGGCAAACCTATTAAGTTTGTTGGTATGGGCGAGAAACTGGAAGATATTGAACCTTTCCACCCAGACCGTATGGCTTCCCGGATTTTGGGAATGGGCGACGTTTTGTCTCTCATTGAAAAGGCGGAAAAAGCCTTTGATGCCAAACAGGCAGAACAACTGGAAGAAAAACTGAAGACAAACAAGTTCACACTTCAGGATTTCTACGACCAGATGGTACAGATGAAGTCTATGGGCTCTATGCAGGATATTCTTGCCCAGTTGCCCGGTGGCGGAAATTTGAAAAATGTCCAATTGGATGAAAAGGCGATGGCGCACACAGAGGCGATCATCCTTTCTATGACCCCAAAGGAGCGGGAAAATCCCGGCATCATCGGCGCAAGCCGTAAAAAACGAATTGCCGCCGGCGCTGGTTTGAAAGTGGAAGATGTCAACCGTTTGCTAAAATCTTTCGACCAAATGCGTTCTATGATCAAGCAGTTCTCCGGTCCCGGTATGGGCAAAAAAATGAAGCGTATGCGTGGAATGGGCGGCTTTGGCGGCTTTCCCGGCTTCTAAATGTGTTCGCTGAAAGCAAATTGCTTTGCGATATAGAAAAAACATATTACTTTGGAGGTGAAAACCATGGTTAAAATCAGACTGAGAAGAATGGGTGCAAAGAAGGCTCCTTTCTACCGTATCGTTGTTGCTGATTCCCGCAGCCCCCGTGATGGCCGTTGCATCGAGGAGATCGGTACCTACAACCCCCTGACCGACCCCGCTACCATTACTGTTGACGCAGAGAAGGCTCAGAACTGGATCAAGAACGGCGCACAGCCCACTGATACTGTTCGTGGTCTGCTGAAAAAGGCCGGCGTGCTGTAAGATTCCCAAAGGAGTTGCACTATGAAAGAACTTTTGCTGTATATGGCAAAGAATCTCGTGGACGACCCGGATGCCGTTACGGTCACCGAGTCCGCTGATGAAGATGGCAAAGTGCTGGAACTTCGTGTTGCTCCCGGCGACATGGGAAAGGTTATTGGCCGCCAGGGTCGAATCGCAAAAGAGATTCGCACGATCGTGAAAACTGTTGCCCAGCGCAACGGTGAAAAAGTCACGGTAGAAATCGTGGATTAACGAGTATGCGTGACGCGTGGCGCCACGCATTTCTCGTTTTTAAGGAGAGAAGACTATGAAACTCCAATTTATACAAGCCGGTGAGATCGTCTCTACCCACGGCGTTCGCGGTGAGGTCAAGGTGTTGCCTTGGGTGGACAGCCCGGATTTTTTGTTGGATTTTAAACGGGTCCGTATCGACGGAACAGAATACAAAGTGCAAATGTGTCGCGTACAGAAAACCTGCAATTTGATGAAACTGCAGGGGATCGATACGATGGAATCTGCACAGGCAATGCGTGGAAAAATACTGGAGATCTATCGTGAAGATGCGCCGGCAGATTTGATTTTTGCAGATGAACTCATTGGTGTACGGGTATTCGAGGACGATGTGGAACTGGGTAAGGTATCCCAGGTGTTGGATTATCCCGGCAATAAAGTATATGTGGTCAAGGGTGAATACACCTATATGATCCCCGCCGTAAAGCAGTTTGTTTTGTCAACAGATATGGATGCGGAAGTAATGAAAGTCAAACTCATTGAAGGGATGCGCACAGATGAGAGTTGATATATTGACATTATTTCCGGAAACTGTTGGGGATGTGCTTTCTGAAAGCATTTTGGGCAGAGCCCAGGAGCGGGGATTTATCAAAATTGAGACCCACCAGATTCGGGATTATACCGCCAATAAGCAAAACCAGGTGGATGACTATCCCTATGGCGGCGGCAGAGGCGCAGTCATGACAGCAGATCCACTTTACCGTTGCTGGGAGGCGGTTTGCGACCAGATTTCCGGTCCTGTGCACACAGTTTATATGTCCCCCTGCGGTCATACTTTTCGCCAGGAAGATGCGATCCGTTTAAGTAAAATGGAAAATATCATTCTTGTCTGCGGACATTATGAGGGAATCGACCAGCGTTTCATCGATGAATGTGTGGATGAAGAAATCTCCCTTGGAGATTTTGTGCTTACCGGCGGCGAGATTGCAGCATTGGCAGTGACCGATGCTGTGTGTCGTATGGTGCCTGGTGTTTTGGCAGACCCGGAGTGTTTTGAAGATGAGAGCCACTTTAACGGTATGTTAGAGTATCCCCAGTATAGCCGTCCTGCTGTGTGGCACGGTAGGGAAGTGCCGGAGATCTTGTTGTCCGGCAACCACCAAAAAGTTGCCCAGTGGCGCAGAAAACAGTCTTTGCGCAGAACAAGAGAGTGCCGTCCGGATATGTATGAAAAACTGGACTTGAGCAGCAAGCAAGATAAAAAACTTCTGCAAGAAATGGAAGCAGAAGACAACGCACAGACAGAATGTTTAAAATTGCCAAAATAAATAATCCGGAGAACCGATGTTCTCCGGATTATTTGCGATATTATTGCGGCACATCGCCACGGGTAGGATCCAAAATGGAAGTTGCATCAAAAAGACCGTTGAACCAATCCGGATTGTGCGCCATGTTGCTGCCACAGACAAGTAATCTGCCCATACGAACATACTCCGGTGTAATAGTCGTCCAGTAATTGCCGTTATCGGCGAATCCGATAAAATAACGGAAACCTGCGTCTCTGAGTATCTCGTATTTTTCTCCGCTGTAAACGGCTTCCTCGGTAATGTCGCTGTTCTGTGCCAAAACAATGGTGTCCATTTCCCCTAAAATAGGCACAACTTCGGAATTCCAATTGCTTATATCGGCGCGGACATCGTTGGCATCGATTTGACCGTATGGCCTGTTTCTGTATGTATAGCAGGCAATGTCGTAGCCTCTTTGCCGCAGGGCATCAGCAATTTGCTGCGCACCTTGAATTTCCGCCTCGTACTGCATTTCGTCCAGGTAATCCTTTGCGCTTGGGTTTGTGCGGTAGCCGAATACGCCGTCATAGCCGCTTATACTCAAAGTTGCCCTTGCGCCGCGGTAGGAGAAATCCGGGTGGCTTTCGATAAATTTTTCCAAAATTGGCACCAGATCATAATCGCCAGTAACGGTATTGCCATCTTTATCTACCATTTGGCAGGTAAATTCGCCGTTTTCATCCAAGATCAACTTGCTGGCAAAACCAGCACCGTCTTTATCGGGCAGGTTGTCACCGTCGCTGTCGACAATATATGTGTAGTAGTTTACCTGGGCCTGGGTGATCATCAGCGGCTTTTTGCCCTTTGGCAGATACAAAGGCTTTGCGGCATATGTAACCTCACCGGTTTCGTCTGTTTCCTCTGCAACAATGTCATCCATATTTATGAGCATATAGCCGTTGTCATAAAGTTGTTGCAAGACCATAGAAAACTCTTGTGTGGTTATGTAATTTTTGTTATAGGATGTGCCATATTCTGCGTTGGTGTATGCCCGGGAGGGGTCAGCGATCAGAATCTGGAAAGACAGATTTATAACAGCATTTGGATCATTCCAGAGTATCAGTTCTGATTTTGCTTTTTCGTATGCTACGATTTTATCGGATAAAAGTTTGTATTGGCTGATATCCCCGGAAAAGGAACGCAAAACGGCTAATGCACCGTCATAATCACATTCGGCAGCAAGACACTCTGCTTCAGCGAGCAGTGCATATTCCTCATGGATCCAGTTCACGATCCGTTCTTCAGCATCAATAGAGGCTTGCACACTGTCTCGGAAGGCAGCCTTGTTGGTTTTGATAGTGCGGGAAATAGTACCAATAATGTAGATGAGGATCAACAGCACTGCAACTGCAGCAATGATCGCAGGCAGATACACTTCCTTGAAGATTTCTGCTTGTGTGCGGCGTCTGCGCCGTGGACTTTTGAATTCCTGACGTTGTTCATCCATATAAATATCCACCTTTCCAGGATATATGTTTCGTATATGCGTTTATTATACCTTTTTTTTACGAAAAAGCAAGAGAATATAGGCAAATTCTGTCGTAGAAGAAGGCTATAAGATTCTTCTTGCATCATAATTCATTTTGCGGTATGATACAAAAAGAAAATACTTGGAGGGTATTATGGAAAAGATAACCAGTTTTACCATTGATCATATTCTTTTGCAACCCGGCCTTTATGTCTCCAGAAAAGACAAAGTCGGCGCGCAGACGGTTACCACATTTGATCTCCGGCTTACAAGTCCTAATGAAGAACCGGTGCTGAACACGGCGGAGATCCACACCATTGAACATCTGGCAGCAACTTATTTGCGAAACGATAGCCATTGGAAAGATAAGGTGTTATACTTTGGCCCTATGGGCTGCAGAACCGGATTTTATCTTTTGGTTGCCGGTGACTATGATTCCTATGATGTCCGGTCGCTGGTGTGTAGTTGCTTCCATTTTATTGCAGACTATGAAGGGGAGATCCCCGGCGCCAGTCCTAAGGACTGTGGAAACTATTTGGATATGAATTTGCCTATGGCAAAATATTGGGGTAAACGGTATGCTGACCTTCTGAATACAGCGGGTGATGATCGATTTGTCTATCCCGAATAAGGAGAATTGTTATGAAACTTGGTATTATTGGCGCAATGACCGTTGAGGTTGCATTGCTGAAAGAGCAAATGCAGGATGTTTCTGTTTCCCATACGGCAGGAATGGAATTCTATGCAGGCGTATTGGAGGGGTTAAACTGCGTAGTTGTTCAATGCGGCATTGGTAAAGTGAATGCTGCTATGTGCGTTCAGATTCTTTGCGATGTTTTTTGCGTGACCCATATTGTCAATACCGGTGTTGCCGGTTCTTTATGCGCGGAACTGGATATTGGCGACTTTGTGATCAGCACCGATGCTGTTCACCATGATTTTGATGTTGGCGCATTGGGATATGCAATTGGTCAAGTGCCCGGTTTATCTACAAGAGCGTTCCCTGCGGATAAGAAAATGATGAAAATTGCCTTTGATGCGGCGGAGAAGATACATCCGGGACACTCCCGAATGGGTACTGTAGCCAGCGGTGACCAGTTTATTTGCGAAAAACAACAAAAAGAGAAAATCATTGCCAACACGGGCGCGCTGTGTACCGAGATGGAAGGCGCAGCCATTGCCCATGCGGCGTGGCGAAACGGCGTTCCTTTTGTGATTCTTCGTGCAATTTCCGACAAAGCAGATGATTCTGCAGAAATGGATTATCCTACTTTTGAGGCGATCGCTGCCCACAGATGTGCCTCTGTTACGATGACTTTTGCCGGAATGTTGAAAAATTAAACAGAAAGCACCCGAAGAATTCGGGTGCTTTCTTTATTGGTGAATAGAATCGTATGCGCTGTCGCTGGGAATGGTATAAACCTGGGTCGTCTCGAATGTCAAAGGGTAGGAAACACCGTTGATCAGATGGGCGCCTGTATACCGGATGCCGGAAGAAAGGGGAACAAAGGTGGCATCGTCGATGGTAATATATCCGCTCATTTCATCTGTCGTATAGGATTCTGCCATTTTGTCCAGCACAGTTGCATCACCGTACAGCGTTTCGCAGACGTGCTTACAGATTGTTTTTGCCATAGCCTCATTTGCGGTGAAAGAGATCACATAAACGCCATCGCTATTTTCGCTGTTAACCGAGGAAAGAAATTTTGCCATCAATATAGTACTGAGCAAATATTCTCTGCAAAAAGCCTGTATTTTTTCTTCTGTAACATCGTTGCTTACTGTGGTATTTCCGTCAACTGTTGTGGAATAAACGCCATCAACATAGCGGATACATTGATTCTGTGAAGTTGTTTTTTCAACGCGGCTTGGATTTTCCAGTACGGTGTTTATATCCACTTTTGCCTGGACTCCCTTGTCGTTGTGCAAGTTTAGAGTAGTTGTTTGGGTGCGAATATCGCCGAATACCTGGCATTTGACCGTTTCCGTTGTAACGGATGTAACCCGCTGCGCCTGCATTAAGTAGCCTGCAGATTGCTCCAAAAGAAGGGGCGCATCAATCGAAGAGGTGTGGATATATGCGGATGTGTCAGGAACTGTGATGTCAGGCTTAGCCGGGATAACATACACAGAAACTTCTTTGTTGTAAGTACGACCGCCGCGCTGATATTGGACGGAATAACTGCTCTCCTGCAGGTTTCCGGTATGATCTAAGACTGCATTGCCTCGTGCACTTACAAAGGTTGCATCTTCCGGCGCAGCCCAGGGTTCGATCTGCTTTGCCTCCGTAAAGGAGAATGTGGAGATACTGCCGTCGGTGCTTCCGGTGATGTTTTGGTATCGGGTTGCATCTAAAAGAATAGCCGGGGTATACATACTGCAGTAGTCAGACGGTGTCATTTCTGTTTGGAATTTTCCGTCGGACACATCCAGATAATATGTACCGTTTTGAAACACAGAATTGATGGGTATCTGGTGCTTGCCGTAAGTATGCGTTTCAGAGGAATGGGCAAGCATAGTGTCTGTGGCATAGTTTTGGAATAGCAGTACTTGATTCGCTTGATATACATATACTTCTGAACCGTCGGAGATCATCTCTGTTATAGAAACGTTCAGTGCAAAATCATTCCGTCTCTCCGCGGTGGAAACCGCAGCCTGATAAACAGGAATTGGATCTTTTATATCTTTCGTTTTTCCGCTGTTTTGGTTTCCGCAACCGCAAAGACTAACGAGAATTGATGCCATGATCAGTAAAGGGAGTTTTGTTCGCATAATGCGCCTCCTTATCAAAGCAGTATGTCGGTTATATCCCGTTTGGGAACGCAGAGGGTGTTGTCACTTTTTAAATAATAACGGATATTCTGATTTTCAACAGTTACGCAGCAACTTTTCTGGGCCGGATAACCAAATGCCAGTACCAGCAGCGGCTTTAGATTATCGTTAAAATGATACAGATTACTCACTGCATCCCGGTCAAATGAACCGATCCAGCAGCAGGAGAACCCCAGTTCTTGCGCACAGAGGTTCATAACCATTGCGGCAGCGCCTGCATCTATGTCCGCATCTGTTTTCCGCAAAGATGTATCCTGCACAATTAAAATATATGCAGTGGGTTCTTCACCTGTCTTTGGTGCGCCATCGGGCAAATAACCTGCCCAGCGCAGATGGGGAAACAGAGCGCCACAGGCATTTGCATCATTCACGATTTTATAGCGCAGCGGCTGCAAATTCGCTGCGCTGGGGCAAACCCTTGCAGCATCAATCAGTTTCTCCAGCGTTTCCCGTGAAATAGGTGTCTGCTTGAATTTTCGGATCGTGCGGCGCTGCTTGTTTAATTCATATATATACATCATTACACCTTACATCTTCCTTGATTTAGACTTTGCATTGAACCGGAAAACAAAAATTGCCATAAGCGGGAACAGCATACCGCACAACATACCAAGTTTGAGTCCCAGTTGTTCCGGATAAAACCCAAGGCTTTGGGCAAAGGCGGAGAGGCTGTCGTTTGCAATCACATAGTCTGTTACCATACCCACAAGTTGCGGGCCGATGGATGCACCTAAATCGCCACCAACCGCCATAAATGCATAGATAAATACACCGCCGGCAGGGTGGCGCTCAGAGGCAATTACCAAATTTCCTGGCCAAAATTGGGCGCTGAAAAAACCGGTGAGTGCGCAGGCAAGTAAGCCAATAATGGCAACGTCTGACACGGCGGCGAAAAAATAGCACAATGTGGTTGCAATTGCGCCTACAATCAGTACACGGTTCAAATTTTTGCCATACTTTGCGTATAATGTGCGCCCCAATCCAAGAGAAATTGCAAACATGGCAACGCCGAAAATATCGCCCCATACTTTTGGTATGCCGACAGCCTGCTCCAAATAGCCGGATGCCCACTGGGACATTGTGCATTCTGCAGCGCCTCCAAGGAATATGGCAATAAAGCAAAGCCAAATACCTCTGTTTTTCAAAAGCCCAAACGCGCCACTGGCTTGTTGCGGCGTGTCAATATGGGGCAGTTCCACAGCGCTGAATAATACAGCCGCAGTTAGTGGGATCAGAGTAAATAATATAGCCAACCAGGGCCAGTTTTTGCCACCGGTGAGAAGAAAAATTGTGCTGATAATAACAACGCCTACAACGCCCCAGGCATAAACGGAATGGAGTTTGCTCATTTCCCGGTCTGGGTCCTGGGAAGGGATCGCTGCAATTACGGGGCTGATCAGCACTTCGGCAAATCCGCCTGCAGCAGAGAAAATCACAGTACCCAGTACCAATCCCGGGTAGACTGCCACGGGGAATAGGGTAGGCCAGATCGCATAGAGCAACAGACCAAACACAGCGATCAGCGGCGTGCTTTTTACCGCTTTGGAAATATTGAATCTGTGGGAGAAGAAAGAAAATGCCAGATCAACCAACAACTGAGTTACGTAGTTGATCAAAACCAATAAACCCAGCAGGGAATAAGAAACGCCATATAAAGAGCGGAATGTTAAAAATAAGATCGGCGGAAAGTTTGCAACCACCGACATGGTAAGCCCGGTGGCATAGCAGGCAAGCCGCAGTCGTCTGTGGGAATGCTCCATATAGACAATACCTTTCTGTTGTTTTAATTATTATACAGGAAAACTGTTCTGAATGCAATCTTTGTTAAATCATAACATAGACTTTGACAATTAACAACAGTGCGCAACTACTATTGCAAGGGACATACTTGCGTGTTATAATAAACAAAAAACACGATTGCCTATTTCGCAAAATAAGGAGTAATTTTATGGAAACATTAGAAGCCATCAAAAGGAGAAAATCAACAAGAAATTATAAGCCGGAGCAATTACCTGAAAATGTGTTGCAGCAGATCCTGAACGCAGGCTTTGCAGCGCCGGTTGCAATGGCAAATTATAAATCGCTGCACATTACAGTGGTGCAAAATCAAGAATATTTGGATAAGATCAATACTGTCGCAGAAGAATCGATTTTTAAGATTACCGGCGTCCGGGAATCCCATGATTTTGGCGCGAAGACATTGGTTTTTGTTTCTTCGACACCGGTACATCGTCCGGGTACAGAATACATCAATGTGGGAATTGTAATGGAAAATATGGTTCTTGCGGCTACGGATATGGGTGTTGACAGCGTGATACTTGGGGCTGCGCCTGCTGCTGTGGCGCAGGATGCTTCGCTGGTTCGCGCGCTGGGAATTCCGGAAGGTTATAAGCCTATGGTGGGTGCGTTCTTTGGTTATGGTGCAGAGGAAACACCGGTAACAAAGCATACCATCGCAGTTAACCGCATCTAAATCATGCCGGAGGATAATTCCAATGGACAACTATGATCTTCAAGTGGATATTGCCCGGGAAATATTTCTTGGATATGACCAATCACTTTTGATCCGAAAGTTTTCTTTGCAGGCGGATGCAGACTGGTTGTATCTTACATACTTGAATATCCCTTGCCGTATCCACCGGAAAACCGGCAGGGTAGAAGAATATGTATGCACACAGTGGCAGGAGTGTCGGGAATTCAGCACGGTAATGACGATTTATGATCTGCTATGCTTTCCCAAAGGCGAGCAGATACCGAGTTTGTGTAATGGGTGGTGTACGGTTGGGACATTTGTGATTACCGGTGTGACAAACACAGATGAATTTACTTATAAATCGGCAAAATTCTTTGACGGACGTTTGGAAGAACTGAAAACAGCCTGCGCAAAACTTGGCGGTGTGGAGCAATCTGCTATCGCAGGGGCAGACCTTACCTGCCGTTTTCAGGTGACAGAGTTCTTTCCGGTTCTTTTACAATTTTGGGAGGGCGATGACGAGTTTCCTCCGAAACTGTTGATCCTTTGGGATAAAAACACAGACAAATTTATGCACTTTGAGACAACATTCTATCTGCAAGGCGATCTGTTGTCCCGCTTGAAAGGCCTCATATAATCAGTGTCCCCGGAATTGCGTGCCAATTCCGGGGCGTTTTTTGCTGAAACTGCGTTACATTGACAAAAATTTCATCCCCCTGGGGGGCTTGTGACACAAAACCAATACCGCTATAATAAACAAAAAACTTGTAAAACTGTTTTTACAAAAGAAAGGTCTACATAATAATGAAAAGAACTTTTGCACTGTTGCTTGTTTTTGCGGTTTTAGTTTTTGTATTTGCTGGGTGTAGAACCGAAGATAATAAGTCTACCTTGGTCTACGGCTCCGGCGACTACGATTCCATTAACCCCATTATGAATGAGCATTGTGAAATCAAGCATTTGCTATTTGATTCTCTGGTGAAATTGGATAAAAACGGTGATCCCGTCGCAAGTCTGGCTGAGAGTTGGACTTATGACGATGATACACTTACCTACAAATTCAAACTGCGCTCCGATGTTAAGTGGCACGACGGTGAGCAATTTACTGCTGACGATGTCAAGTTTACCATTGAAGCCATTATGAATCCGGACAATGGCTCTGAAAACTATCCCAACTACGTCGAAATTAAGGAAATCAAGGTTATTTCCGACACCGAGATCGCCTTTGTTCTCTCTGAACCCAACTTCGCTTTTCTGGACTATATGACTATGTCCATTCTGCCCGAGCATAAACTCCAGGGCGAAGATATGTGGGAATCTGCATACTTTAAAAATCCCATCGGCACCGGTCCATATAAATTGGAAAGTTGGGATGTAGGTCAGGCCATCACTATGGTTAAGAATGTGGATTACTTTGGTGGCGCAGCCAACATCGACACCATTATCTTCAAGATAGTTACCGATGATAATGCAAAAGCGCTGCAACTGAAAGAAGGCACTTTGGATCTTGCGCAGGTCACCCCCAAGGATGCCCAGAACTTTAAGGACGCCGAAGGTTTAACAGTTTACGATATGGCTACCTCTGACTACCGCGGCATCCTATACAACTTCTGGAATCCCTACTGGCAGGAAAATGCGGACTTAATACCTGCAATCAGTTATTGCATTGACCGCCAGGCTATCGTGGACGCTGTCCTGCTGGGTGAGGGCTTTGTTGCTTACAGCCCCATTCAGTTAAATGTGTATAACTACGACGGCGTGGAAAAGTATGACTTTGACCTTGCCAAGGCAGAAACTGCATTTAAGGCTGCTGGCTGTGAGAAGGACGCAGAGGGCTTCTGGTGCAGAAACGGTGAGCGCATCTCCTTTACCATCAATGCAACGCCCGGCGATCAGGTTCGTATCGATATGGCGCAAATTGCTGCCCAGCAGTTGCAGGAGGCCGGTGTGGATGTAAAAGCAAATGTTCCCGCTGACGGCATAGACTGGGGCGAACAGGATTGCTGCATCATCGGCTGGGGTTCTCCCTACGATGCTGACGACCATACCTATAAGGTCTTCTCCACCGATGCCGGCGCAAACTACTCCGGCTATTCCAATGCAGAAGTGGACAAGTGGCTGAAGAAAGCGCGTCAGACCGACGATCCTATCGAACGTGCCGAGTGTTACAAGCAGTTCCAGATCGCAATGGCGAAGGCTCCTGCCTATACATTCTTTGCTTATATCGATGCAATGTATGTTGCAGACAGCAATTTAACCGGGATCGATGCCAATACCGTTCTGGGTCACCACGGTGTAGGTATCTTCTGGAATGTCACCGAGTGGACTTTGAAATGAACAACAAGATAAGGGGCTGTAGATCAGCCCCTTATGCGCATTTATATTTACAAACAGAAAGGAAGGGTTCTTATGGAGGAATTATTGATAATTGAAAATCTATCCGTGGGAATCCAGTCTTCTGCGGGTAAAGTTCAGGCAGTCCGGGATGTGAGTTTTGAACTCCACCCGGGAGAAGTTCTTGCCATTGTTGGTGAATCCGGATGCGGAAAAAGTATGCTTTGCAAGGCGATTATGAAACTTTTGCCTAAGTCAGCTAAGATCGAAGGCGGTAAGATCATCGCAAATGGCGTGGATATTACAAACTTTTCGGATCGGGATATGCGCAAACTTCGGGGTAAGATGTTTTCCTTTGTTTTTCAAGACCCTATGACAGCGCTGAATCCCACAATCCCCATCGGAAAGCAGATCGCTGAAGCCATTTTGGTTCACGAACCGAAATTGTCCAGGAAAGCGGTGTACGACCGGGTTATTGAACTGATGGAATTGGTGGGCATAAAACAGCCTCATGAGCGTTATAATCTGTATCCTTATAACTTTTCCGGCGGTATGCGCCAAAGAAGTGTTATGGCAATTGCGTTGGCTTCCAATCCGAAGATTTTACTTGCAGACGAGCCGACGACTGCATTGGATGTGACCATTCAGGCACAGATTTTGGATCTGCTTAAAGAAATCCAATCCAAACTGGGTACGGCGACGATCCTGGTTTCCCACGACTTGGGCGTGGTGGCAAGATGCGCCGATCGTGTGGCGATTATGTATGGTGGCAAAATTGTTGAGATTGGTACAGCCGAGGAAGTATATTACGATCCCCGGCATCCCTACACCTGGGGATTGATGCAATCTCTGCCTGCGCTCAATAAGGGCGCAAAGGAATTAAAAACGATCCCCGGTATGCCTCCGTCGCTGATCGATCCTCCTGCCGGCGATGCCTTCGCCTGCCGGAATGAATACGCTCTGGAAATCGACTACCACCAGCAGCCGCCTATGTTTAAAATCACAGACACCCACTATGCAGCAACCTGGCTCCTTGATCCCAGAGCGCCCAAAGTAGAATCACCTATGGGAGGGAAGAAAAATGTCTGATATTCTTTTAGATGTGCAACACCTTACCCATATATTCAAACTTGGCAAGCATACTGCGATCAAGGCAGTGGATGATGTATCTTTTCAGATGCATAAAGGTGAGATATTTGGCTTGGTGGGAGAATCCGGTTCCGGCAAGTCTACTGTTGCCCGGTGTGTTATGAATGTCTACAAACCAACTGCGGGTAAGATTCTTTATAACGGTATCGAGACTATCGATAAGACGCAGTTTCGCAAACACCGCAAGATGCTTCAATCTGACCGTCAGATCATTTTTCAAGACTCCACTTCCAGCCTGAATCAGCGGATGCAGGTAGCAGAGATTATTGCTGAGCCTATGGTGATCCACCATATCAAACCGCCAAGAGGCAATCTGCTTGCAGAAGCGGAATTTCAACTGCGTTATGTGGGTTTGGACAGCAGTTATTTGAAAAAATATCCCACAGAACTTTCCGGTGGTCAACGGCAACGCGTTGCCATTGCCCGGGCGTTGTCGATGGAACCTTCGTTGCTTGTGGCGGATGAACCCGTTGCTTCTTTGGATGTATCTATTCAGGCGCAGATCATCAACTTGCTGCGCCATTGCAATCAGGAGCACGGCTGTTCCATATTATTCATTGCCCACGACCTTTCTATGGTGGAATATCTCTGCCACCGGGTGGGCGTAATGTATCAGGGGAAAATGGTAGAAATTGCGCCTTCGGCTGAGTTGTTTGCCAATCCCCAGCACGGCTATACCAAAGCGCTGTTGTCTGCGATTCCTGTACCCGATCCCATAATAGAACGAAACAAGAAGTATGTAGATTTTGAAGAAACCGATTTTGACCGGGAAGGGGAACTGACAGAGGTTTCTTCCGGTCACTTTGTGTTACGAAAGGAGGGCGCTTAGTGAAAAGAAATCCTTTCGTATACTACGGCAAAAAAGCGCTTATTTTCGTTTTAAGTGTTTTCGTACTCTCTGCTGCAGTGTTTTATATTTCCCGTCTTGCACCTGGTGATCCGCTGATGAGTTACTACGGTGAGCGGGTGGAGAAAATGACCGCACAGGAAAAAGAAGCGGCAGGAGAAAAACTTGGTCTCAATGACCCTATCCATATCCAGTACATCCGTTGGTTAGAAAACGCTGTCAAGGGTGACTTTGGCATTTCCTTCAAGTACAAGCAGGATGTAACCGAAGTTATCGGACAACGAATCGGATTTACCTTGATCCTGGGTGGGATTGGCTTTGCTCTTACATTTGTGGGGGCGCTGCTTTTAGGTGTTCTATGCGCCTGGTATGAGGATAAGTGGATCGATAAAATTCTTTGCAAAATTGGCACATTTTTAAGTTGTATTCCGGAATTTTGGCTGTCGCTGGTGCTGATCCTTGTCTTTGCGGTAACGTTGCACCTGCTTCCGAGTTCCGGCGCTTATGACATTGGCTATAAGGATGATGTACTGAACAGAATCGAGCATTTGATCCTCCCGCTGATCATTGTTGTGCTGCAGCACTTATGGTACTACGCCTATATGATCCGCAATAAACTGCTGGAAGAAACCCGGGCGGACTATGTGCTGCTGGGCAAGTCCAAGGGGCTTTCCAAAAAGGAAATTATGTTGAAACACTGCCTTCGGAATATCCTGCCCTCATACATCAGTATCATGGCGATCTCTGTTCCGCATGTGGTGGGTGGTACTTATATCATAGAAACCGTTTTCAGTTATCCCGGCATTGGCGCTCTTTCTTATGAAAGCGCACGGTATCACGACTACAACCTGCTGATGGTGCTTTGCATGATGACCGGCATCCTGGTGATCTTTTGCAATTTGATTGGACAGATAATCAACGAAAGAATCGACCCAAGAATCAAGGCCAATGAAGTTGTGGAAACTACGGAGGTGAGCAGGGTATGACAGAAAAAGAACTGTTTACCATGGTCGGCATCCGACCTGAGCCCGTAGTTCCCAAAAAGAAAGTCAGCCGGCTGAAAGGCTTTCCCTGGGTATCTGTTGTACTGATGAGTGCAATCATATTGTGTTGTCTGTTTGCGGAATTGCTGATGACAAAAGATCCTGGCTATTTAGACTTGAATCATTTTAACATTGCGCCCAATCGTGAGTTTT
>JAZQBF010000117.1:0-4176 GCA_045545615.1 Faecousia sp. | reverse complement strand
GAGCGCGGTGTCCGCTGCGCCGAGTCCAACCACTGGCGTTTCGGCGGCGAAGGCGCTGCTGAGCTGGCTCAGGTCGTTGTCGAGGCCTGTGAGGATCCCGTGGAAGTCAAGTTCCTGTACGATCTGGAGATGCCCCTGCGTGAGCGCGTTGACCGCATCGCCCGTGAAGTTTACGGCGCTGACGGTGTTGACTGGGCTCCTCTGGCTGTCGAGAAGGCTAAGCGCTTCGAGTCCGATCCCAAGTACGCTGACTACTGCACTATGATGGTCAAGACACACCTGTCCCTGTCCGACGATCCCACCAAGAAGGGCGTTCCCACCGGTTGGAGACTGTTCGTCCGCGACATTCTGGAGTACGGCGGCGCTAAGTTCCTGTGCCCCATGGCCGGTACTATCTCCATGATGCCCGGCACTGCTGCTGACCCCGCATATCGCCGCGTTGACGTTGACGTCGAGACCGGCAAGGTATCCGGCCTGTTCTAAGTTATTTGGCAAACGCTCCGAATGCTTACATTCGTGAGACAGCGGTCCTTTTGCCACATAGCCGCGCAAGGCGGTCTTGAAATACACAAAGTATTCCTGCGACCTTCTTGCTTGCTCTGCGGCAAAAAACCTCGCTGCTCATCAAATGACCCATTCCTCGCGCTTGCCGGAGCGCAGCGACACGGCTGCATACGAAATCTATAAGCAGAGGCGGTTTTCCGCCTCTGCTTTTGGAGCATTTATTGTAGGGCAGGGGCTTGCTCCTGCCGCCTGATTCCCGGCGGGAGTAAACCCCCGCCCTACAACATAATTACATATAAAGGAGAAAATTCCTATGGATATGACAATGGAAAATTGCCGCAAGTTTGTGGAAGTTTTGGCATCTGATGCACCCGCACCCGGCGGTGGCGGCGCTGCTGCTCTGGTAGGCGCTATCGGCACTGCTTTGGGCAATATGGTCGGCTCTTTGACCGTCGGCAAGAAGGAGTACGCCGAGGTGGAAGCAGAGATCATCGAACTGAAGGGTAAGTGCGGCGCCCTGCAGACCGAACTGCTGAACCAGGTTGAGGCTGATGAGATCAACTTCCTGCCCCTGGCAAAGGCATACGGCATCCCCAAGGATGATCCCACCCGTGATGCTGTGATGGAAGAGGCTACGATCATCGCCTGCTCCACCCCTATGAAAATTATGGAACTTTCCTGCCAGGCCATCGAGTACATCGCTGTGTTTGCCGCCAAGGGCAGCCGCCTGGCTGTTTCCGATGCCGGTTGCGGCGCTGTTTGCTGCAAGGCTGCTCTGCAGGCTGCTTCCCTCAATGTGTTCATTAACACCAAGACCCTGAAAAACCGCGAGGTTGCCGAGGAAATGAATGCCAAGGCGCTGGGTATGCTGGCAAAATACGGCGCAATGGCTGACGAGATCTTCAACTCTGTCAAAGCCGGCTTCGGCGTATAAGCGGATCTGTACACATAACTGTTGGTTGTCATTGCGAGCCAGTTCGCAAACTGGCGTGGCAATCTTCAATGACAAAAGAATTTAAAGGAGATATTACTATGGCAAAGAGATTGCTGGGTAAAGAAGTAAATGAGGCTCTGGTAGCCAATCTGCAGACCCGCACCGCTGCTCTGCAGGCAAAGGGTGTTGTTCCCACTCTGGGTATTATCCGTCTGGGCGAAAACCCCTCCGACCTTTCCTATGAGAAGGGCGCAACCAAGCGCGCGGAAGAAGTGGGCGTTGCGGTTAAGAATTTCGTTCTGCCCGAAGATGCTTCCAAGGAAGATGTGCTGGCAGTGATCGACCAGGTCAATGCCGACGATTCCATCCACGGCGTGCTGATGTTCCGTCCTCTGCCCAAGCACTTGAAGGCTGACCAGGACGAGATCTGCAACCGCCTGGCGCCTTGCAAGGATGTGGACTCCATGACCCACATGAGTAATGCAGGCGTGTTCGAAGGTCAGGATTTGGGCTACGCGCCCTGTACCCCCGCCGCTTGTATGGAAATTTTGGACCACTACGGCATTGACTGCAAGGGCAAGAATGCTGTTGTTATCGGCAGAAGTCTGGTTGTTGGCAAGCCTGCCGCTATGATGCTCATGGGCAAGAATGCCACCGTTACCGTCTGCCATACCCGTACTGTGAACACCGCAGAAATCTGCAAGGGCGCTGATATCATCGTCACTGCTGCCGGCGTTCTGAACAGCCTGACCAAGGACTTTGTCCGCCCCGGTCAGATCGTTATCGATGTTTCCATGAACTGGAACCCCGAGAAGATCACCTCCAAGGGCAAGGGCGGTATGTCCGGCGACTGCGTCTTTGACGAGGTGGAGCCCATCGTGGAAGCCATTACCCCCGTTCCCGGCGGTGTTGGCGCAGTTACCACTACCGTGCTGATGAAGCACGTTGTCGAGGCTGCCGAGAAGGTGTAAAATAAAATAACCTCTTGCATAACTGACAGAATTGCGGAAATAACCGCAGGGGAGTGCAAGAGCAGAAATGCCGACTGTCTGGGCAATCTGATCTATTACGGGCTCGGATTGCCCAGATTTTATTGAGGTGTAATTATGAAAAAATTAAATGAAATGCAGGAGGCGAAATTCCTGCGGCTGTTCTTCGGAGCGGTGTCTGTATGCTTTATCGTTGCGGCATTCTTTATGCCCGACAGCGCCAATATGCTGAGCGGTTTCTGGAAGATCACCACCAGCACCTGCAAAATTTCTACCAACTATTTTGCTATGGCAGGCTACAGCGCCACCTTCTTCAATATGGGTATTGTGGGCATCTACTGCACACTTTTGACCCTGTTGCCCGGCGCAAAGCCCAATAATGTCACCACCCTGGCTGTGCTGCTGACCATCGGTTTCGGCTCTTGGGGTATGAATGTTTTGAATATGACTCCCACGATTTTGGGTGTCTGCCTCTATGCGCTGGTGAAGAAGGAGAAGTTGGGCGCGATGTCCAATGCCATGATGTATTCCACCGGCATTGCGCCGCTGATCTCCGATCTGCTGCTGCGCTATCCCAATGCCGATGCCATCGGCTTTAACTGGCTGGGTTTGGGTATCGGTTTGTTTGTGGGTCTGGTCATCGGCTTTTTCCTGCCTGCCGGTCTTGCCCACGCACCCATCTGCCACAAGGGCTATGACCATTATTCCGCTGCTTTGCCCATGGGTATGACCGCGTTTTTCCTCCGGGCAGTTCTTTACAAGGTGATGGGCGGCACACTCCCTGCCGCGCCGGCAGACCAGTTGGCTGTTGCCTCCTGGATCAACACCAACATTTTCTGCTTCGTGGTGTTTGGCCTTTGTATCGTTGTCGCGCTGCTGATGGGCTGTAAGCCCAAGGATTACTGGAATCTGATGAAGGATTCCGGTCACGGTGTCAGTTTCACCACCAAGTACGGCAATGCTGCGTTTTTGATGAATGTGGGCATTTTCGGCTTGATGATCGTAGGTTATTACAACCTGGCAGGCGCTATTGACGGCAGCGCTGCCAAGATCTGGACCGGTATGACCTTCGGCATCGTGTTCTGTATGCTGGCAACCTGCAACTCCGGTAGCCATCCCAGAAATGTTCTGCCCATTATGGTAGGCTATGTGGTCACATCCTTCCTTTTCGGCTGGATATTCAAGGCGTTGGGCGGCGAAAATTATGCCCTTACTATCGGCAGCCAGACCATTCTCATCGGTTTGTGCTACGCCAACGGTCTTTCTCCCATTTCCGGCAAGTACGGCTTTGGTTGTGGCATTTTGGCAGGCGCGCTGCACTATTTGCTGGTGTCTGCCGTTCCGGATATGCACGGCGGCTTCCTGCTGTATAACGGCGGCTTTACCGCGGCGCTGATCTGCATTCTGTTTGTGCCCCAACTGGAAAAGTTCTGCAAAACCAAAGAAGAACGCGCTCTGGCTAAGGCAAATAAATAAAAAGAAACTCCCCGGATTTAAAATCCGGGGAGTTATTCGTTACTTAAGAAATTTTTCAATGGCTGTACACAAATCGTCAACAGCCGATTCGTCGCCGGCGGCGACGGCGTCTACCATACAGTGGCGGATATGATCCTGTAAGATCACTTTGCCGGTGTTATCCAGGGCAGAGCGGACAGCCGCCAACTGCACCAAAACTTCCGAGCAATCGTACCCTTCTTCCACCATCCGTTTTACTTTTTCCAAGTGCCCCAACGCCCGGGCAAGGCGGTT
>JAZQBF010000116.1:0-4468 GCA_045545615.1 Faecousia sp. | reverse complement strand
GCAAAAGAAATTGGCGCCCATTTACGACAATTTAGTAGATCTTTGCAGCCACTTCCATGCGGTTTTGGATTATCCCGATGAGGACATTGAAGATTTTGGACTTGACAATTATGAAGGAACGCTCCGGGCTGACGAAAAAGCCCTTGAGGCGCTTTTAAATACTTATGACCAAGGTCGGATATTGCGCCAAGGTGTTGCCGCTGCGATCGTTGGCAAACCCAATGTAGGCAAATCCAGCCTGCTCAACGCTTTAGCAGGATACGAGCGCGTAATCGTAACGGAGATCGCCGGCACGACCCGTGATACTGTGGAAGAATCCGTAATGGTAGGTTCAACCCGTTTGCGGCTGATCGACACAGCCGGCATCCGGGAAACTGACGATAAAATCGAGGCTATGGGTGTTGTTCGCTCCAGGAAGGCTGTGGAAAACGCAGACCTTGCGATTTTTGTCTGCGATGGCTCAGCGCCGCTGACAGAAGAAGACCGGCAAGTGATCGCATTCTGCGCGGATATGCCCAACGCTGTCGCATTGATCAACAAATCCGATTTGGGTCAAGCCGTACAGCCTTCCGATCTTCCATTTATGAATGTGATCCCTATTTGCGCCAAAACCGGCGAGGGCTTGGATCTGTTTGCCGACGTGGTAGACCTGCTCTTTGCCGGATCTGCTCCCTGTGACGGGTCGATTCTGACCAATCCCCGGCAGTTTGACGCTGTGCGCAGAGCATACGATAGTATCTGCGCAGCAAGAAAAAGCCTTGCCCTTGGGTTAACACCGGATGCGGTGCTGACGGATGTAGAAACTGCGATGGAGGCTATGGGTGAAGTGACCGGCGCTACCATCCGGGAAGATATTACGGCGCGGATCTTTGAACGATTCTGCGTCGGAAAATAAGAACGGATTGCTATGCCGCCAAAGGCGGCTCGCAATGACAAAATTTAAGGATATTGCTATGATTTATTTAGACAATTCTGCCACCACGAAACCTTGTAAAGAGGCTGTGGAGGCTATGACCGGGGCGTTGACCGAGAGTTGGGGCAACCCCAGCGCCCTTTACGGTTTTGGGTTTGATGCCGCAAAGAATCTCCGGACTGCGCGGCTACAAGTTGCCACCGCTTTGGGCGCAGAACCGGACAGAGTATTCTTTACATCCGGCGGCACAGAAGCGGACAACTGGGCACTTTTGGGTGCTGCCAAACGGTTTGGCAAGAAGAATAAGCACATCGTTTCAACCGCCATCGAGCATCCGGCTGTTCTGAATGTGCTGAAAGAACTGGAAGCCCAGGGTTTTGAAGTGACCTATCTGCAACCGGACGGTGACGGTCGCATTTCTTTGGATGCTTTGAAAAGTGCGTTACGAAAGGATACTTTTCTTGTATCTGTGATGATGGTAAACAATGAAACCGGCGCGGTGATGCCCATTGACAAAATGGCGAAACTGACTCATAAGGTTTGTCCGGATGCCATTTTCCACACCGATGCAGTGCAGGGATTTTTGAAAGTCCCCTTCCAGGCGAAAACTTTGGGTGCTGATCTGATCAGTATTTCTTCCCACAAGATTCACGGACCGAAGGGCGCAGGCGCGCTGTATATCTCTCCCCGGCTTAAATCTTTCCCCGCTCTGCTCATTGGCGGTGGGCAAGAAAATAACTACCGGAGCGGTACGGAAGCCACCCCGGCGATCTTCGGTTTCGGCGCCGCTTGTAAAGCAGTAAGTGAAACCTATAAGCAGGATATTATCCGGGAAAAGGCTTTGCTGGATCGTTTGGTAGAAAAGTTATGTAAACTTAACGGCATTGTGATCAACGGCTGTCACGAAGCGCCCCACATTCTCTCCCTTTCCATCCCCGGTCTGCCCACACAAAATTCCATTAACATTTTGCAGGATAGTGGAATCTGTGTATCCGCCGGTTCTGCCTGCGCCAAGGGTCATCGCAGCCATACGCTGACAGCGATGCACCTTTCTCCTGAGGTTATGGACAGTTCTTTCCGGGTATCCATTTGCAAGGATACAACGGAAGCGGAATTAGAACACCTTGTCGCCACCATTTCCAATAACATTCTCCCCAGACGGACTTGATCTTGGAGGGATCTTCTATGTTTCCTTTTGGCGTAAACTTGCTTTGGATCGCGCTACGTGACTATCGCCCCGGCGATTTACTTACGGAGCATACGCATCCTGACGGTGTTTATCATTATGTATATGCGGTAAAAGGTTCCGGATGGATGAAGATTGGGAACGCGCAGCACACCATAACACCGGGGCAATTATTTCTGACACCCCCGGGCGAGGTTCACTCCTTTTACAGCGACACAAACGAGCCTTTGCTGTCCATTGAGTTAAAATTTCAGATTTCCGACGAGGAATTGGCTTCCCAATTGCCTGAATTGCCACAAGCCATAATGCTGCAAAACACCGTCCTTGCTAAGCTGATACCGGTTATGTGGCAAGAGCGATGCGAAATGCAGTACGGTTATAATCAAATCCTCGCTGCCCAAACATTTGAAATGCTCACCCGCCTGCTCCGCATACACAACGAGGCCAATGCCAACCAAGCAACACCTGCGGATCTGCAAGCAGTGCTATCTTTTATAAATGGGCATCTGAGCCACAAAATCACCCTGGACGACCTTTTAACCGTCGCGCATTTGGATAAGACCTATTTCTCCAAGCGGTTTAAGCGATATATGGGCATCACCCCTATGGCATATATTCGCAAGGCAAGAATTGAGAAAGCCAAGAATTTGATGGTCTTTTCTGATATGAGCATTACCCAAATATCCGAAGCCTTGGGTTTTCAATCCATCCATCACTTCTCAAAAGTCTTTCGTAACGACACCGGTATCAATCCACGGGAATATAAGCGCAGCCTTTCCCATACCGGAAAAAGCCAATTTTAGACAACTATTCTAAATATAAAACCAACCTCCTCTAAATACATTTGTCTGCCGGATTGCTATACTGGAATCATCCCAGAACGCAGCACAAATATATCGAGGAGGTCTTTTTATGAAGAAATTAAAAATCGGTGTTATCGGCGCAGGCAATATTGCAAGAAGTATTCATCTGCCCAGTTTGAACGAAATTGAGAATTGCGAAATCGTAGCAATTTGCGACCACCACATTGAAAAGGCAAAGCCCCTTGCTGAAAAATACGGCATTCCCAAAATCTACACCCTTCACCACGAAATGTTGGCCCAGGAAGAAATGGACGCAGTATTTGTCCTGGTAAAACCCGACCAGACTTTTAAGGTTTCCAAAGAGTGTATGGAAGCAGGATTCCACATTATGCTGGAAAAGCCGGCCGGCATTAACGCATATCAGGCAAACTCTCTCGCCCGAATTTCAAAGCGCACCGGTAAAATCGCTGCCGTTGCTATGAACAGACGCCATATCTCCGTTCTTCAGGAGGCGCTGAAGCGCGTCAAGGCAACATCTGACATCGTGCAGATCGATGGCCGTTTTATGAAATTCAGCGACATCGGCACCAGTTGGAACTACGCCAGCGCATTCTACTGCGATATTATCCACGCGCTGGACTGCATCCGTTATATGGCAGGCTCCGAAGCCGTAAATGCTGCAACCCTGATCGGTCAGTACAACTCCCCCGTTGAAAACACCTGGAACAGCATTATCCAGTTTGAAAACGGCATCAGCGCCACATTGCGTGCAAACTATCAGTCCGCAACCAGAACCCACGATTTTGAAATCCACGCACCTCGCGCCTGCGCATTTATCGATGTAGGCTTCCCCGGACGGACGGATGCATCCGCTACCATTGTATATGGCGACGGCGTATCCATTTACTCCGCAGCCGCAACCGGCGTCAACGGAACGAATATTGAAGTACTCAGCGCAAAGGAATTGTGCGGTGGCGATGCTTATTATCAGTATTACGGCTACAAAGCAGAAGATCAGGACTTTGTAAACGCAATTTTGGAAAATCGTCTGCCCCTTTGCACCATTGAAGATGCCGCAAAGAGTATGGATCTGGCAGAGATGTTGATTCAAAAGCGCATCAATTAAATTTCTCTTATAGAAAAAGCTTTCTGGCCGAATCGGTCAGCACGCTTTTTCTATTAGTATGCGGCGGCCCAGTAGATCATCTTCTTGGCAGGCTTGCCGCAGCATACACAGGTGTCACCCAAATGTTCCTGGGCAAAGGGCATACAGCGGGAAGACATACCGGCCTCTTCCTTCATCTTCAGCTCGCATTCCAGCTCGCCGCACCACATGGTCTTGATAAAGCCGCCGTTGGCTTCCTGCAAAGCCTTGGCTTCCTCCAAGGTATGAGCCTCATAAATATGCTCTTCCAGGTTCTTCTTTGCCTTGGCGTACATGCCTTGATGCACCAGTTCCAACTGTTGTGCAACCGCGGCTTCCAGTTCTTCCAGCTTGACGGTGACCTTTTCGCCATCGTTCCGGCGAACCAGTACGCACTGTCCGTTTTCCAGATCCCGGGGGCC
>JAZQBF010000115.1:0-23402 GCA_045545615.1 Faecousia sp. | reverse complement strand
GAGAAAGTTAATGTTTATAACCATCGGTTTTGTCCTTTCACTTATTTGTTGCGTATATCTGCTGCAATTACATCAGTATATCTATTTGATACCAATTTCTTTTCTCATTGTTCTCGCCGTTATATTCCTTCGAAAATTCTTCCGTTTTTGGAAACACACTTTAGTCATTTTTCTTGGATGCATTCTGGGCGTATTATCGCTGCTAACTTTCGATTCTGTCAAACTAAAACCCCTGCGGGCAATTGATGGTCAGACAATTACTGCCACCATCGAAATTTGTGACTATAACAGAAAAATCGATAGCAGAAATGTGGTAGAAGGTAAGATCGAAATTGACGGAAGGCCCTATTCTGTTATCGTGTATTATGATCCGGACATAGATTACAAACCCGGTGACTCTATTTCGGGCGATTTTAGGATTCGATACACCAGTATAGGCGGAAATAAATCTTCCACTTATCACCAGGGAGATGGAATATTCCTGCTGGCATACACAAATGACGATTTTATATATACTGTTTGTCAAGAAGTGCCGGCAAAATATTTTGCTGCTGAGTTTAGACATCATATTCTCAGCATATTAAAATTCGCTTTTCCGGAAGATACCCAGGGATTTGCAAAAGCGTTACTGTTAGGTGACAGCAGCGAACTTTCTTTCCATATAGATAATGCATTTAAAGTAAGCGGAATCAGGCATATTATCGCCGTATCCGGGCTGCACGTTTCTATATTGTTCTCCCTTGTTTATCTTTTGGCAGGAAAAAGACGGTTCTTAACGGCGATCATCGGCTTTCCGGTCTTGGTCTTTTTTGCGGCAGTTGCCGGCTTTACACCGTCTGTGGTCCGGGCGTGCATTATGCAAGGCTTGCTGATCATGGCATTATTGCTGAACCGTGAGTACGATCCGCCAACCGCGCTATCTTTTGCGGTTTTGGTTATGTTGCTTATCAATCCTATGGCAATTACATCCGTAAGTTTACAGTTGTCAGCGGGGTGTATGGTTGACATTTTCGCGTTTTCCTTGCGGATCAACAAGTTTCTGCTGGACGAAAATCGACTTGGTTCGGTAAAAGGGAAGAGCCTAAAAGCAAAGATTATTCGATGGTTTACCGGTTCTGTGTCTGTTTCCATCGGCGCAATGATTCCTACGATGCCGCTGTGTGCGTATTATTTTGGTATGGTCAGCATAGTTGGCGTTATAACGAATCTGTTGACACTTTGGGTTGTTAGTTTTATCTTCTACGGTATTATGTTTGTGTGCGTTGCATATTTGATCTGGCCGCTTGCGGGCAAATTGATTGGCATCGTCGTTTCTGTTTTGATTCGTTATGTAATTTGCCTCGCCGACATTCTGGCTGATATACCATTTGCGGCTATATATACCTGCAGTGTTTACACCGTGTTTTGGATCATATTTGCATACACTATGATTCTTTTGTTCTTTCTGTTCAGAAGAAGAAAACCATTTGTTCTCGTTGCATGTATCGTGATTGGACTTTTCAGTTCGGTTGTAGCAACTTATTTAGAACCGCGGTTTGATAACTGCCGTATGACTACGCTGGATGTCGGGCAGGGTCAATGTATTTTGGTACAGTCAAAGGATAAATATTATCTGGTTGATTGCGGCGGTGATGGCGGAAAATCTGCGGCGATCAGCGCAATCAATTTGTTGAAATCACAAGGTGTTTCAAAATTGGATGCAGTTATTCTATCGCACTTTGATTCAGATCATGCAGGCGGCGTTTCTTATTTGTTAAGTGAAATCAATACGCAGACTCTATATGTTACGACCTCCGATCCTAAATCAGATATAGACGATCATCTTCGGTCGCAGTATGGGGAAATATACACTGAGGTTTCTGAAAAGACTGTACTTGGTGATGATACTTTATCTGTAACGATTTTTCCCGGAGAAGATGGAAAAACAGGTAACGAAAACTCACTATGTGTCTTGTTTCAAGCCGACGATTGTGATATACTGATTACCGGAGACAGAAGCATAACGTCAGAAAATTCCTTAATTGATCGTTATGATATCCCAAAAATCGATATATTGGTAGCAGGTCACCACGGTTCAGACGGTTCTACCGGGTTAAAATTGCTTGCGTCTACTGAGCCGGAGAATGTTGTAATTTCCGTTGGTATCGACAATACTTTTGGTCATCCCAATCAGGCGACACTTAAAAGATTGAAACTGTTTGATTGCAATATTTTCAGAACCGATCATCAAGGAACAATTGTATTCAGGAGGTGAGATCATTGGCAAGAGACAGAGATGTAAATGCAGGATTCAAAGTTTTAAAAGAATCCATCAAGAATAAAGAGCCGGGAAGACTGTATTTTTTCTATGGTGAAGAGGATTTTCTGCAGAATTACTATTTAGAGCGGCTGAAAAAGATTTTGCTGGATGATCTTACTGAATCTTTCAATTTTCATAAACTGACGAATGAAAATTTTGACATCCACGCTTTTGCAGATGCGGTGGAAAACCTTCCTATGATGGCAGAGCATACTATGGTTCTGGTGGAGGATGTTGATATTTTCAAACTGCCTGAAGACGAGAGGACGAAGATCTCAGAAATTCTTTCTGATGTTCCGGAGTATTGTACAATTGTCTTTTTCTATCTTACATTGGATTGGAAACCGGATAAACGACTTAAAAAACTCTATGATACGATTATTGCGCAGGGTTTGATCGTTGAGTTTGCCAAGCAGGATCAGCGAGACCTTGTTTCCTGGATAACAAGACATTTTGCAGCAAATAAGAAAAACATATCCCAGGAACTTTGCGTTTATTTGATCGAACTGACCGGCGGTACTATGACTGCGCTATCCGGTGAAATATCAAAAATTTGCGCTTATTCCGGCGCAGATCATATTACGAAAAGTGATATTGACGCTGTGACAGAACCGGTATTGGATGCTGTTGCGTTTCAATTGACCGATTGTTTTGGTCAGCGGAATTATGCCCTTGCATTGGAAAAATTACGGCAGTTGATAAAAATGCAGCAAGAACCGCTGTCTGTTTTAGGCGTGATAGGTTCACACTTTAGGCGCCTTGGTGTTGCCAAAACGCTACTTGACAATGGCAAAAATTATCAGGACTTCATGCGTATCTACGGTGCGAAAGATTATTATGCAAAGAAGACATTATCTGTATGCCGTCAGTTCTCTGCGCCTTTTTATGCAAGGGCAAATGAACTGATCATGGAGACGGACAGAAAAATAAAGACATCCCTGGATGCGCCTGAACGATTGTTAGAAATGCTGATTCTGCAACTTGCTCAGGAGGCCAGAAATGCTTAAGATTCAAGAAGCGATTTTGGTGGAAGGGAAGTATGACAAAAATACACTTTCCCAGGTCGTGGATGCCGTAATTTTTGAAACAAGCGGATTTGGGATCATGAAGGATGATGTGCGTATTGCCATGCTGCGGCGAGTTGCAATGAGCCGCGGTTTGATCGTCTTTACCGATGCCGATGGCGCCGGTCTTGTAATACGCAATAAAATTAAGAGTTTGATCCCGGCTGCGTATTTGAAGCATGCATACATTCCGGAGATCATCGGAAAAGAAAGACGTAAATCAACAGCAAGCAAAGAAGGAACACTTGGCGTTGAAGGGATGACTAAGGAAGTGCTTATTGCGTCGCTAAGACGGGCAGGCGCTACGTTCTGTGATACGGCGACAAAACCTATACCGGGCATCTCAAAGCAAGATATGTTTGATTTAGGACTGTCAGGAGCGAAAAACAGCGCCCAATTGCGCAAGAAACTTCTAAATATGCTGGATTTTCCAACAAATATGAGCGCAAATGCAATGCTGGATGCATTAAATTTACTATATACAAAAGAAGAAATCTTTGAATTTGTTCAGCAAATCGCTGATTAGGAGCAATAATATGGTCGATATACAAGTGAAAAACTTAATAAAGTTTTTTGTTATCGGCGAGAATCTTCTTGAAGACATCAGTTTTGATATTCAGGAAGGGGAGTGTGTAGCGATTCTCGGCCGTAACGGCTGCGGAAAGACCACACTTTTCAATATTTTGTCCGGTAGTATGGATTATGACTCCGGCGAAGTCTATGTAAATCCCCGCAAGCGACTGGGTATGATCTCCCAAATACCCAATTTTCCGAAACACTATACAGTTGAGCAGGTGCTTCGTTCTGCGTTTTCTCAACTGGATGCGATCAAGGAAAAAATGCAGCAGTTGGAAGATGCAATGTTGTCCGGCGCAACAAATCAGCAGTTAAGTGAGTATGATACCCTTGTAAATCGTTTTGAGGCTCTTGGTGGCTACGAAATGGATGTGCAGACAGATAAGATCTGCAACGGACTTGCTATTTTAAAAGAGCAGCGCCATCAATTGTTTTCCAGTTTATCCGGCGGTGAAAAGACCCGCGTAAACCTCGGTCGGCTTCTTTTGGAAGAGACAGATATTCTCTTGCTGGACGAGCCTACAAACCATTTGGATTTAAAAAGTGTTGAGTGGCTGGAAGGCTATATCAACAGTTTCAAAGGAACGGTTTTGACTATTTCCCACGATCGCTACTTTTTGGATAAAGTTGCAGATCGGGTTATCGAGATCGTAGATGGAAAGTGCGAATTCTATTCCGGAAACTATTCATTCTATATTGAGGAAAAGCAGCCGAGATTCAATCTCCAACTAAAGCAGTACGAACAAGAGCAGGCAAAATTAAAACAACTTGGCTATACAGTAGAACGCATGAAAGGTTGGGGCATAAACAACCGAACCTTATATAGAAGAGCCATGTCCATTCAACACCGAATGGAGCGCATAGAGAAAACAAAGCGTCCCACAAAAGAGAAGACAATGAAAGCATTTTTTGCTGAAAAAGAATTTTCCGGGGATACTGTTTTTGAAATGAAAAGTGTCGCCAAATCATTTGACAGCAGAACATTGTTTTCCGACGTTTCTTTGCTGGTTGAGGGTAATGAACGAATTGCTTTGCTTGGAGATAACGGAACCGGTAAATCTACATTCATCAAATGTTTGATCGGCGATGAAGATTGTCAAGGTAAAATAAAATTTGGCCCTACTGTGAAAATTGGCTATCTGCCGCAGATCATACACTTTGATCATCCGGAGCGCAGTTTATACGATACGATGCTTTATGAAAAGAATTGCTCCCCACAAATGGCACGAGACCGCCTCGGCGCCTTTCTGTTTCAAGGGGAAGAGGTATTTAAAAGCGTCGGTAATTTATCTGGCGGTGAAAAATCCAGGCTCCGCTTGTGTATGCTAATGGATGAAAAAATCAACCTGCTTATCCTCGACGAACCAACGAATCACCTGGATATTGCTTCCAGAGAGTGGATCGAAGCGGCAATTGAAGAATTTGAAGGCGCGTTGTTATTTGTTTCTCACGACCGGTATTTTATCGAGAAATTTGCTGAGAGAATCTGGCTTTTGGAAGATGAGAAAATTCGTGATTTTAAATGCGGTTATGCAAAATACCGTGGAATAATTGAGCACGAAATGGCGCTGAAACCGGTTGTACCTGCACCGCAAAAAGAAAAGAAAGGGAAGCCGAAGGGCGGAACAAAAGAAACAGATAAATTGATCCGTCGATTAGAAAGAGAAATTGAAAAACAAGAGCAGATCATTTCTGTTTTGGATGCTAAGATCCAGGAATCGGCTGCGGATTATGTGGAGTTGGACAGACTTATGAAAGAAAAAGACTCTGCAGAAACACGCTTGTTGGATCTGATGGAGCAATGGGAAAATGTTTTGAATAACCAATGATAATAAGGAGAGATAAACAATGAGTTCTTGTAGCGGAAATTGCGCATCTTGCAGCAGTTCTGATTGCGCAGACAGAAGTAAAGAGAGTTTGATCGCAAAACTGAATCCGAAGGCAAGTGTTAAAAAGGTAATTGCTGTTGTTTCCGGTAAAGGTGGCGTTGGTAAATCGACTGTGACATCGTTGCTGGCAGTTGAAATGGCAAAGCGGGGGAAACGTGTTGGCGTTTTGGATGCAGATATTACCGGCCCTTCCGCACCTACTGCGTTTGGCGTAACTGAGTGCGAAGGCGCAACGGAAGACGGAATTTATCCTGCGCTAACGAAAAACGGCATTCAGGTTATGTCTATCAATTTACTGCTGGATAATAACACCGATCCGGTCGTATGGCGTGGCCCGGTGATTGCCGGCGCTGTGAAACAGTTCTGGACGGATGTTATTTGGGAGGATGTGGACTATCTGTTTGTGGATATGCCTCCCGGAACCGGCGATGTACCCCTTACGGTTTTCCAAAGTCTTCCTGTTGACGGCATTGTGATCGTTACCAGCCCTCAGGATCTTGTTTCTATGATCGTTGCAAAAGCAGTGAAAATGGCGCAAATGATGCATATTCCGGTAATTGGTTTTGTGGAAAACTATAGTTATTTGGAATGTCCCGATTGCGGAAAGCGCATTTCCGTATTTGGTGAAAGCCATCTTGCAGATATTGCAAAGGAAATGGAGATTCCGGTATTGGCAAAATTGCCCATCGACCCGGCTATTGCAGAATCCTACGATAACGGACAGATGGAATCCGCAAATACTGAATGCATTAAAGAGGTTGTTGACGCTATCGTATAATGAAATAAAAAGATTCCGCTTAGGTTGTCCCTAAGCGGAATCTTAATTATTTACAGAGTTTCTTTCAATGCGTTTGCTAGTTGGTCCGGGCAGGAGGTGGGTTTAAATCCGCAGCGAATGCCCTCTAACCGCTTGATCACCTCAGTTACTTCCATACCTTCTACCAGTGAGCCGATTCCCTGGAGGTTTCCGTTACAACCACCGAGGAACTTTACATTCAAGACCTTTCCGTCCTCTACATCAAAAAATATCTTCTGTGAGCAAGTACCCTTTGTTTTATATTCGTATTGCATAGGTAGTGATCCTTTCTCTTATCTGTAATCCATTCGTTGGTATTATACGATATTATTTTAAATCTTTCAACCGGGAATTTAAAAAATAAATCCGGACAGAATATAAGCATATTACTGGGAGGATTATATTATGGAAAACTTTTCGGATGCGGATTTGAAAAAAGAGGAGCGGGAAGACATTGTCCAACTTGGCGCGGATGTCAGCAGGGGAAATGTTGGGAATATTTATACCCTTACGATCATTGGTCAAATTGAAGGACATCAAGTGTTGCCGGAAAATGTAAAAACCACGAAGTATGAACACATACTACCGTTGCTTGCCGGTATTGAAGAGAGCGATGAAATTGACGGGTTATTATTGCTCTTGAATACGGTTGGTGGCGATATTGAGGCTGGTTTGGCAATTGCCGAAATGGTTGCGGGAATGCGTAAACCAACGGTTTCCCTTGTCCTTGGTGGTGGTCATTCTATTGGTATACCCCTTGCAGTTTGCACAAAGAAATCCTTTATTACGCCTACTGCCAGCATGACGGTTCATCCGGTTAGAATGACCGGCTTAGTTGTTGGAGCGCCCCAAACATTTCGGTATTTTCATCGAATTCAGGAACAGATTGCAGACTTTGTTACTGCCAATTCCGGCATATCAAAAAAGCAGTTTGAAGATTATATGATGGCAACCGGTGAAATGGCAACGGATGTCGGTACGATTCTTTATGGTAAGGAAGCAGTCGCATCCGGATTGATCGATAAACTGGGCGGGCTAAACGATGCATTAACCGCCCTGCATAAGATGATAGAAAAGCATCGGGCAAAAGGCAAGATTAATCCTAAAAAACCGGATAATAACTGAAACTTTTTTCTAATTCCTATAGAAATATTCTGCAAGATGTGATACTATATAAGAAATTTAGTCAGAAGGGAGTGGGCAGCGAATGTATTGGTTAAAAAGTCTGTTTTATGGCTTTGTTTGTGGTTTATCTGAATATCTGCCCATCTCTTCATCCGGTCATCAAATGCTGTTCACCGGTTTGTTTGGCAGTCAGATCAAAAACCCGATCTCAGACCTTTTGATCCATCTGTCTTTATTGGCAGTTATTGTATTTTCCAATTATTCTTTTATTATGCGAATTCGCAGAGAAATCAAGAGTTCCAGCCGCAGAAACGGAAGAGAACGAATTGCCAACACCACGCGTTATGACAGACAACTGATCAAAACTGCATCGCTGCCATTGGTGGTTGTATTGTTTTTATTGCCTGCAACATATCAGTTTATGGATAATTTGTTGCTGCTTGCTGCAGGTTTTTTGATAAATGGCGTTATTTTGTTTTTGCCCAGCCGTTTTATGAAAGGCAACAAAGATGCTAAAAATATGTCCGCTGCTGATGCCTTCCTGATCGGTACAGTTGGCGGTTTGTCGGTCTTTTCCGGCATTTCCTGCATTGGTGCATCAGTTTCTATCGCATCGCTGCGGGGCGCTGACTACAGGGAATCGTTAAATTGGGGATTTATGCTGTGTATTCCTGCGTTGGCAGTTCGCATTATACTGGACATTATCGCTATTCCCGGCGGGAATTTTGTTTCATATTCATTTTGGCATTACTTATTGATCATCCTTGGAACTGTTGCCGGTGGCTATCTTAGTATTTTTACAGTTCGCGCACTTTCCGCAAAAAGCGGTTTGTCCGGTTTTGCATTTTATTCCTGGGGCGCAACTTTGCTGGCGTTGATTCTGTATATGATCGTTTAAGGAGGACTTATGGCTGGAAATAAAAGAAAATCACAAGCTGAACAAGCGGCAGCGAAAGTGAAACATAAAAATACATCAAACAAAAAACAAGCAACTAAGAATCAAAAGAAGCCAGTAGAAAATCGAGTTGCTGTTCCTGCGCGGCTGATCTCCTCTTTGATTTTTATTGTTCTGTTTGTTTTGTTCCTTGTTGTTTTCTTCGCGCCTGAGGGCGTGCTTGTCAAATTGCTTGCGGACCTTGTTTACGGACTGTTTGGCAATACAGGATTTATTCTGTCGATTCCTGTTCTTTTGTATCTATTCTTTATTCATGCATTCAGCAATGGAAGACCGGTGGTTATGCGTACAGTTTGCCTGACCTCTTTTGTTGTAATTTGCGGAATGATTCATCATTGCGTGCTGAATTGGGATATTAATTCCAACGAATTGATTTCTGTCAGCAATCTTTATATTGGCGGTGTTTCCGGCAATACCGGCGGTTTGATCTGCGGCGGTATTGCTATGTTGCTGGATCTTTTGTTAGGTGAGATCATCTGTATCATTGGCTATGTGGTTGCTGCTGTATTAACATTGCTTGCCGGAATGCAGATCACGATTCCCAGCATTATTCGGGCAGTGCAAAATCGCCCCCGTTCCGAATTCGAAAAGGAAAAAAAACCGGAGCGTGAACCTGCTGCTGTCATTGTAAACCACATTGCCAATAAGCGGATCGAACATATTGAAAAAACCCGCAGACAATACACAGAACCGGTTGAGACGCCTGCTGAAATTGAACCGGTTGTAACAACGCCGAAAAGAAAGCCTGAGAAAAATATTGATGATATTTTGCAGCAGATCGAGCAGGATGTGGAAGCGCCGGTGGCTGTTTCCAATGAAAATGTCATTGAACCCCAGGCTAATTTGGAGTTGATCCCTGTTGGTGAAAAGCCGCCGGTAACAATGCCCGTGCTTGAACGGGAAGAAGATCCGGTGGATATTCCCGAACCGGTATTGGAGACGAAAAAGGAAAAAGTGACCGCTGCCGATGCAGAGGAATCTGCCGCTGAGATCGCTGTTGAAATCGAAACTTCTGAGCAGGAATCCGAAAAGATTGCCTATAGTTTTCCGCCGATTGACCTACTGAAAGTTCCTGTAGGATATACATCTGATGGAACAGCAGAAATGCGTGAAAATACCCGTCGCTTAAATGAGACCCTTGCCAGTTTTAAAATCGAAGCCCATATTATCAATGTTACCCGTGGCCCCAGTGTTACTCGGTATGAGGTGGAATTGGAAAAGGGTGTACGACTGAATAAACTGACAAACTCCGCCGATGACATCGCTCTTAGTCTTGGCGCCTCCGGCGTGCGAATTGCCGCTGTGCCCGGTAAAATTTCCGTTGTCGGTATTGAAGTGCCCAACCAAGCAGTTACAACGGTATCTCTCCGTGAGGTAATTGATTCTGTAGAGTTCGGTAAAGCAAAATCCAAATCCTCTTTTGCTGTTGGTAAGGATATTTCCGGAAACTGTATTGTTGGCAATATTGCAAAACTGCCCCACATGCTGATCGCCGGTACAACCGGATCCGGTAAATCCGTTTGCATGAATTCCATCATTCTTTCCTTGCTTTATAAAGCAACGCCGGAAGAAGTGAAACTGATCATGGTTGACCCCAAGATGGTCGAACTGGGCATTTACAACGGCATTCCTCACTTGCTCATTCCCGTTGTTACCGATCCTAAAAAGGCTGCAGGATCGCTCCAGTGGGCTGTCAGCGAAATGATGCGCCGCTATAAACTGATGTCTGATGTGGGTGTGCGTGATCTGGAATCTTACAACAGTATTATTGAAACAGAAGCAGAAGATGGTAAAAAGTTTGCCCAGATTGTTGTAATCATCGATGAATTGGCAGACTTGATGCTGGTTGCCGCAAAAGAAGTGGAAGAATCCATCTGTCGCATTGCCCAAATGGGTCGTGCCGCCGGCATCCATCTTTTGATCGCAACACAACGGCCTTCTGCAGATGTTATTACTGGTCTTATGAAGGCAAATATTCCTTCGAGAATCGCATTCTCTGTTGCATCCGCTATGGAATCGCGCATTATTCTGGACACCCCCGGCGCTGAAAAACTGGTAGGCAAGGGCGATATGCTCTATGCGCCTATCGGCAACGGAAAACCGAAACGCGTGCAGGGCTGCTTTGTAGCGGATTCTGAAGTGGAAGCGGTTGCTACCTATGTAAAATCCAATTTCTCCACCAACTACGACCAGCAGGTTATGGAAGAAATTGAAAAGAAATCCGTTCAGAAAACAGCGGAACCCGAGCAGGAAACGGCATCTGCAGAGGAACTGGATGGTGACAGCATGCTGCCTGCTGCTGTGGATGTTATTCTTGAGACCGGTCAGGCGTCCGTTTCTATGCTGCAACGTCGGTTAAAACTCGGTTATGCCCGTGCTGCCCGCATTGTGGATGAGATGGAAGAGAAGGGGATAGTTGGTCCTTTTGCCGGCAGTAAACCTCGCGAAATTCTCATTACAAAAGAGCAATGGAATACCATGCGTGGCGGTCAGAATGAGCAGTTGGGAATCGATGACTACTCTGACGATGATTCTGACCTATTCTAATACAAAAAGACCGGTGCAAACCGGTCTTTTATGTTGAAAAGTCCACTTTTTGAATTGAATTTTCAGTTAAAATTCCTTATAAATCGATTATAATGGATGTATCACATATGTAAGGAGAGACAATTATGAGGGACGAACCGGTATTTGGAATCCAAACGGAGCAATACGATATATCATATCCCCAGTATTACGATATTACAAAAAAATACGGATATTTTTTAGATGATGGATCTAAATATACTGTAACAGATAAAAATACACCCCGCCAGTGGTACAGCATCATGGCAAATAAGAATTTTGCGTCTATTATGACCAACGATGGTTATGGCGTAATTGGCTACAAATCTTTTTATTTGCGTTTCACAAAATTCTACAGCAAAACCGATTATATGATCCGTCAGTTAAATGGTAAACGCAGAATTATCATTAAAAACGCGAATGGTAAATCTTACGATCTGATAGAAGACAGTGCTGATTTGCAATTTTCCGTTACGCCGGGTTCTTGCGTGTATACCGGCACAGTGGATGGTATTGGATTTGAGATTCTTATGTTTGTGCCGGAAGAAGACCCTATTGAATGCACCAGAGTTACACTGTCCGGCTTAAACGGCGATAAGTGGACGATCCATACTGTCCAGGACTGGGCAATTAACTGTGCGCTGCCTAACACACGGGACTATACCATGTCCATAGCAACGGAAGAAAATTGTTTTGTTATGGTTGGGGAGAATGTTCATACATGGGGTAATCTTTATGGTTTTACAGCGCAAACAGGTCTAACTGCGCAAATGGAACCCTATGCAGAGTTTGTCAATGCGGATAACAGCAAAAGTCAGCAATTCTACCGCGTCACAACCACAAAAGACCTGCCCGCAGAGGATAGATGCGTCGAATATATTTATTCCGGCGTGTCCGATGAGTCTTATTCTGCGTTAGTCAAACGATACCTTGGCAATAATGAATTTGAACTGCAATATCAACGGTTACACAAAAAGTGGGATAGGATCATTCACGAAAACTACTGTGTGTTGCCGGATAAGAACTTACAGAACTTTTTGAATGTCTGGCTTAAAAACCAGTTGCATGTTACAAGCCTTTATAATCGCTTTGGCAGGATGGGTTACCGCGATATTCTGCAGGATTGTTGGGGCGCATTATATGTTGACCCTCAGTTGACCCGAAATCACATCAAAGAAGCCGCTGCCAGAATGTATCCCGACGGCAGATGTCCCCGCCAGTTTGATCTTTACAGTGACATTTTTGATGTCCGCGACTTTGCAGATTCACCCGTCTGGATGCCAATTGCACTTAACTACTATTTAAAGGAAACCGGAGATTTTGATTTTCTAACGGAATCTGTCGGTTATTACGGCAGCAACGAAGTCACAACTATAAGAGAGCATATTGAACGAGCGCTAAACTATCTGTTCAATAGCCGCGGCAAAAACGGACTTGTGCTGATTCGCGGCGGCGACTGGTTGGATGGCTTGGAAGGAATCAACAAACTGGGCGAGGCAACTGGTGTTTGGCTTACCATTGCGGCGTTTCACGGTCAAAACTTGATGGCTGAGATATACGAGCAGATCAATGACAAAGATGCAGCCCAGTTGATGCGTAAACGGAGCGCGGAGTATAAGCATTTTGTCAATACTGTTGGCTGGAACGGCAAGTGGTATTCTTATGCAATTATCAATGATGACGAGATCATTGGCGGTCCTGATTGCCTGGAAGGTAAGATCTATTTGAATCCCCAAACCTGGGCTATTTTTACCGGTATTGCTGATGAAGATAAATATGACAAATTGATGCGGGCGATCAATGTATACTTAACGACGCCTGTCGGTCCGTTGTTGATGGCACCGCCGTATGTAGCAACCGGTCACCGTTATGGCAGACTGCAAAAGCAGCGCCCCGGCACATTTGCAAATAGCGCGGTGTATCTCCACGCAGCATCCTTTAAGATTTTTGCGGATGTTAAGCGCGGTGCATTTAACGAGGCTTATGATACATTTATGCGCATTATTCCGAACCATGTAGATAACCCGGATTCCCGCAGAACAAACGAGCCTTACGCAGTAGGCAATGTTCATTACGGCACAGCCCACCAATGCACGGGGTTAAACTTATATTCCTGGTTCAGCGCTACACCTGCCTGGCTTATTCACGGCGGTTTTGAAGAAATTCTCGGTATTCATCCTGAGTTTAACGGTTTGCGGATCTGTCCACCGGATATTGACGGCTGGGATACTTTCTGCGTTACCCGAACATACCGGGGCACAAAATATCATATTTCCTTTAAGAGAACCGGCAAAAAGGCAATTTATTTAAACAACGAACTGGTTTCCGGCAATGTTGTTTATTCAGACGAAGCGGAAGCGAACATTATTGTTGAATACTAAGGAAACCAAAATACCCACCGCCCAAATGCGGTGGGTATTTTTTATGCATATTGGAAAGGAAACATCATATCATTAACCAGGAGTGATGTATATGGGCTGCGCATGGCAAGCGTATTTGAAATTGCTGCCCCAATGGATACGCACAGAAATGGACAAGCAGGATCACAGCGACCTGGAGGAAATCCGACTGAGGGTAGGACAACCACCGTATATATTGCGTTCCAGTGGGATCTATTGTTTTGATCAAGTGGTTCAGGAGAGAGATTTGCAATATGTTATTAATGTTTCAACCAATTATTCTCCCTGGACATCTACGACTGTCAGTAACGGATATATTACTGCAGAGGGTGGTCACCGGATAGGAATTTGCGGGGATGCGGTGGTTGATTCCGCCGGAAGAATCCTTACATATAAATCCCTAAGTTCCTTAAATTTGCGATTAGCAAAGGATTGTAAGGGATTTGCAACCGGTTTGGAACATTATAACGACTCTGTGTTAATCATCGGAAAACCCGGTGTAGGGAAAACAACGCTTCTGCGCGACTACATTTGCAAACGATCGGATTCAAACAAGAAAATTATTGGCGTTGTTGATGAACGAAGGGAATTGTTTCCGCTTATTCAAGGAAAAAGTTGTTATGACACCGGCAAGCACACAGATATTATATCCGGTTGTGACAAATTAACGGGAATCAATATTATGCTTCGGAATATGAATCCCCACACCATTGCTGTTGATGAGATCACAGAGGAAAGAGACTGCATTGCTTTAAAAAATGCCGCCTGGTGCGGCGTGAAATTATTGGCTACCGCCCACGCGGAATCCAAAACAGATCTGTTCTCACGAACTTTATATCAACCAATAATAGCATCCGGTATTTTTCAAAACCTTGTAACCATCGATGAAGACAAGCATTGGCATATTGAGAGGATATGAATATGATCATAAAAATTCTCGGTGCGCTGCTGATCGTAATAGCCTGCGCTTTTATTGGCTATCAATTTTCCGTTTCATATATAAGAGAAATATCCCATTTTAAAGATTTAATATGGGCGCTTGACAGCATGGAACGGGAACTGCAATACAGACTAACGCCGCTGCCGGATCTTTGCAGATCGATATTTAACGATAACGGATGTAAAATTTCACAGATTTTTCTAAAACTGGCGGATTTGCTGGATTCCCATACAGAAAATACCGTGTTTGCTTGTATGGAAATTGCAATTATGGATGTAAATATTCAATCAGCAAGAGTAAATAACGTGTTATTGAATCTTGGAAAGACACTTGGAAAATTTGATGTCTCCGGACAAATCAAAGGTATGCAAACTATAAAAGAGGAGAGTATTGCGATTCTAAATTCTCTGTCTTTAAATCAAAAAGAAAAAGTGAGGAGTATAAAGACGATAGGATTATGCGCAGGTATCGCGATCGCAATTTTACTGATGTGATATGGATATTGATTTAATATTTAAGATTGCCGCAGTTGGCATTATCATTTCGATTTTGAATCAGGTTTTAAGCAGATCCGGCAGGGAAGAGCAGGCGACAATGACTGTTTTAACCGGATTGGTTGTTGTTCTGATGATCGTTGCGGAGAAGATTGCCGAGTTGTTTCAACTGGTAAAAACACTGTTTGAATTTTAATGGAGAATTTTATTAAAATAGCAGCAATAATGATCATTGCAGTAATACTTGGGATTTACACAAAGAAACAGAGTCCTGAAATTTCTGTTTTGTTGGTTATTGCAACTGTTTGCAGTGTACTGTTGTTTGCAATTTCTTCCTATATTGAGCCGGTGATGGAATTTATATCAAAAATCCGGGAAATGGGAGAATTGGATCACACTGCAGTAACAACACTTATGAAAGCAACCGGTATCGGCTTACTATCGGAAATTACCGTATTGCTCTGTGTCGATGCCGGTTTTGGTTCACTTGGAAAGATGTTGCAAATAATATCCATTTTTGCAATACTATTCATTTCACTTCCAGTTATCAACGAATTGATTTCTTTGATCACTAAAGTTTTGATGCCATAATGAAAAAATTACTTATCATTCTGTTTTTGCTTTTCTTACTGCCAATCAGCGTGAATGCAACTGAATATACGCCGCCTACCGTTCCGCCTGATGCTGAGCAATATATGCCCCAGGAAACAAATCAGTTTGGTGAAGGACTGATGTATGTACTAAAGGCGGCGATTCAGGATATATTTCCGGAAATTTCAAATGTTTCAAAACAATGCGGTATCGTTTTAATTTTCACGATCATCCTATCTGTTTTTAATGTTGCAATTGATCACAGATGGCATATCATTCAGTTGGGCGGCGTTTTATGTGTTGGAATTACTTTGATAGGGTCTTCTAAAATTTTGATCCAATTAGGGCTGGATACATCTGCAACCATTGCAGATTACAGCGCTTTGTTACTCCCGGTAATAACCTCTGCATTGGCAGCGCAGGGCGGCGTTTCAACCTCAGCGGCTCTTTATACCGGCACAATTATCTTTACAACAGTTATTATGAAGATAATCGTAAAGATAATTGCGCCTCTAATATATGCTTTTATTGCGGTCAGTTTGGCAGGAAACGCATTCGGAGAAAAGAACATACTTAAAATTAAAGATACAATTACCGGCATAATCACCTGGTTTTTGAAAACATCTCTATATATTTTTACAGGCTATATAACAATAACCGGCGTATTAAGCGGAACCATTGATGCCTCTACTTTGAAAGCAGCAAAACTTACCATTTCCGGAACTGTGCCGGTAATTGGCGGAATTCTCGCAGACGCATCGGAAAGCGTTTTGCTCAGCGCAGGTATTATGAAAAACAGCGCCGGTATTTATGGTATTTTAGCGATTTTCGCAATATGTATCGGACCTTTTTTGAAAATCGCTATTCAGTACTGTTTTCTTAAATTTACATCCTTTTTGAGCGGTGTCATTGCCTCGGATAATTTTAATTCGATCATTGCTGATTTTTCAACGGCTATGGGATTTGTGCTCGCAATGACCGGAACTGTTTGCTTAATGCAATTGATCAGTATAGGCTGTTTTATGAAAGGACTCGCATAATGGATTCTCTTCGGCAATATATATTAACTGTGATTGCCGCGGCAATCATTTGTTCTGTAATATCACCTCTAACAAGCAAGAAAACAACCGTGCATACGGTTTTAAAACTCGTCTGCGGTATTTTTCTTGTCATTACAATAATAAAACCTTTTCAGCCTTATTCTAAATTCGATTTTTCAGATATTTATAATGCGTTGGAAGTTACTGCGGATGAATATGTACAAGATGGTGTTTTGTACGCATCTGCACAGAAAGAAACATTCATAATTGAGAATGTACAATCATACATTTTAGACAGAGCGAAGGAGTTGGATGTGAATATCGATGTTACAGTAGAATTGGATCCGGATACTACAATGCCCAATATAGTATATCTGTCGGGTAATGTTTCACCGTTGAAGAAATCTCGCTTGCAACAGATCATAACCGATGCTTTGGGTATACCGGAGGAGCAGCAAATATGGCAATAAAAAAACATTTGGATGCAATAACGGATTATATTAAGAAATATAAGATAGCGGTTTTTGTGCTGTTGGCTGGAATTTTATTGTTAATCATACCAAATATGATTGAAACAAAAGATACGAGGAAAGAATATATAGAACAAAAGCAGGATACATCTGAAAGTATTTGTCAGGAAATTGAAAATATACTATCCTGTGTTGATGGCGTTGGTAAAGCGCAGGTGATGCTGACCGTTGAGGCAGGGGAGAAGAATGTTTACCAAACAGATAACAGAACAACCAGCAATGACGGTAATTTATCGTCTCAAAATGACGTCATTATCATAACAGACGCACAGCGGACCCAAAACGGTTTGATCACTCAAGTCATATCAGAAACCTACAAAGGCGCAATCGTGGTCTGCGAAGGCGCAGACAGCGCCTCAGTAAGGTTAGCAGTTATAGATGCAGTTGCAAAAATCACCGGACTTAATTCTAATCAGATAACCGTAATGAAAATGAAGTAAGCATGGAGGAATGTTCTATGAAAACCTGGAAAAAGAATTTAGTGGCAACGGCGGTACTCTTGACAGTATGCGGCGGCATATATGTGAACTGGTTGTTTACGGAAAACGAAACAGCAGCAAACCTGACCGATACCCTGGATGCAGATAAGATCATCGCAACGGATACTCAGGTATCGGAAACCGGAATGGCGGACAACACCACTATGAGCGATTACTTTGCCGCAGTCAGATTGTCAAGACAACAAGCCCGGGATAGCGCCGTGGGTCTGCTGCAGGAAGCAATGGCATACACGGACAGCGCGGAAGCGGCGCAGACAAATGAACAACTGGAATCGCTTGTAAACACCGCTCTTTGTGAAGCGCAAATCGAAAGCCTGGTGATTGCAAAAGGCTATACGGATTGTGTTGCATACATCAGTGATGACGGGATCTCTGTTGCCGTATCATCTCCTGAGGGTGGATTGCAGTCCGAAGATGTTGCTGTGATCGCCGATATTGTTTTGACACAATCGGAATATGTTATGGATGATATTCATGTTATTGAGGTGCAATAATCGATACCCCAAAGGTAGCAATACCTTTGGGGTTTAAATTTACAATGAGAAAACTGTTGTATTTTTTTGGATTTGTGTTACAATAGAAAAAAGTGTATACCATTGCTATTATTTAGGAGGAATTGTTATGGCAGAGAATAAACAATATGTTATGCAAAATCAGGAAAACGGCAGCGTAATGATTTCCGAGGATGTTATCATCACCATTATTTCCCATGCTGTAAAGGATGTGGATGGCGTTGTAGATCTGAGTGCAAAACCCGGCGCAGATATCATCGAACTGATCGGCAAGAAGAACTGGGGCAAGGGCGCTAAAGTTTCCATCAGTGCTGAAAACGAACTGACTGTAGATTGCAATATCAATGTGGCTTACGGTCAGAGCGTTGTAGCGGTTGCAACTGCTGTTCAGGAGGCTGTCTCTGCCGCGCTGGAGTCTATGGCGGCTGTAAAAGTTGCCTCTGTAAATGTAAATGTTTGCGGTATCGTCCGCTGATTGAGGAATCTGTATGACAAGAGCAAACGCCAGGGAACTGGCTGTACATTTGATATACAGCAAAAGTTTTACGGATGATGAACCTGCTGACCTGATCGCCATGCGGTTAGAAAAGGAATATTATCAAAAACTTGCTGCAGATAACGATATTTATGCCGACCGTCCCAGCAAAAATCAGGTTGCATATATCGACACGGTTGTTTCCGGTGTCGCGAATCGTATCGACGAACTGAATGAACAAATTCAAAAGTATGCCATTGGCTGGGATATCAGCAGAATCTCAAGATTGGCGCGGTCCATTATGCAACTTGCGATTTTCGAGATCATGTTTGTTGAGGATGTGCCCACGGGTGTTGCCATCTCCGAGGCTGTCAGGATTGCAAAACTTTATGACGGCAGTGATACCGGCGCATTTGTAAATGGTATTCTCGGCGCTTTTGCCAAAAGTTTATCCGCTGAGGTGGTCCAATGAGTGTTGTTGCTTTTGATACCAGCAACTATACAACTTCTGTCGCTTATTTTGACGGCGTTTCCGGTAAGAATTGCTCAAAACTTCTTCCGGTGAAAGAAGGCCAGTTGGGTCTGCGTCAAAGCGATGCTGTTTTTCATCATACCCATAGCCTGCCGGAACTTACCGACAGGCTATTTTCCCATGTTGATGCATCCGGTATAACCGCTGTTGGCGTCAGTACCCGTCCGCGGGCGGTAGAAGGAAGTTATATGCCTTGTTTTACTGTGGGCTACTCACACGCTTCGCTGCTGGCAAACGCATTGCATGTTCCTCTTATAGAGTGTTCTCATCAGCAAGGGCATATCGCTGCATCTTTGTGGAGTTCAGGAAGATTGGATTTGATCCATAAAGAGCATCTTGCCTGGCACTTGTCCGGCGGAACTACGGAACTGCTTTATGTGAAACCGGATGGAAAGAATGTAATATGCGAAAAGATTGGCGGGACAACAGATATTTCTGCCGGTCAGTTGATCGACAGAACCGGCCAGTTGCTGAATTTACCATTTCCTGCAGGAAAAAGTATAGATGCGTTGGCTACGGCATGTGACAGTGAAGATCTGTTTAAAGTAAAAACCTCTGAATGTTATTTTTCTCTTTCCGGTGTACAAAATAAGGTGCAACAATATGCCATGGAACACACGCCTGCAGAAACAGCAAAGTATTCTTTGAACTGTGTCTTTTTTGCAGTTACCCAGGCGACAGAGCAGGCGCTTGACCTATATAGTGGACTTCCTGTTGTGTTTAGCGGTGGTGTTGCTTCAAACTCGCTCCTGCGCGCCAAAATGGAGTCCTATGGTGCAATATTCTGTGAGCCGGAGTTTTCCACAGACAACGCAATGGGTGTTGCTGTGCTAACCTGGCTGACTGCGGAGGCATAATATGACCCAAGAGATCTTATCAATTACCCAGGTCAATACCTATATCCAAAAGATATTGGATCAAGATCTGCTGCTTACAAATATTGCTGTCAGAGGAGAGATCAGTAATTACAAAGTCTATCCTTCCGGGCATCATTATTTCACTTTAAAAGATGACGCAAGCGCGATCAAGTGCGTTATGTTCCGGGGAAATGCAATGCGGTTGCGTTTCCAGCCGGAAAACGGCATGAAGATCATCGCGATGGGCAGAATCTCTGTCTATCCCAGAGACGGCGCTTATCAACTGTATTGCACCGCAATGGCAGCAGACGGGGTAGGGGACTTGCATGCGGCATTTGAGCAACTGAAAACGAAACTTGCCGCGAAAGGTTTATTTGACCAGGAACACAAAAAGAGAATTCCCCAATATCCGCAGCGCATCGGTGTTATAACAAGTTCTGCCGGCGCTGCAATTCACGATATTCTGCGTGTTCTTCGCGCCCGGTACCCGTTAACAAAAGTTCTTCTGCTGCCGGTCCGTGTCCAGGGCGCAGAAGCGCCGGATGAGATCGCTGCAGCAATTCGTTATGCAAATCACCAAAACCTTGCAGACGTCTTAATCATAGGTCGTGGTGGCGGATCAATAGAGGATCTGTGGGCGTTTAACGACGAAAAAGTGGCTTATGCCATATATGAATCCCAAATCCCAACGATTTCTGCTGTTGGCCACGAAGTGGATGTAACGATTTCTGACTTTGTTGCTGATGTTCGCGCTGCTACACCCTCTAACGCCGCAGAACTGGCTGTGCCGGATCAAAACGATCTGCGCCATCGCATTGACGCGTTTTTGGATTCTCTTTGCACAGGTCACATCAGACGTTTGGACGGTGCGAGAAAGCATTTAAACCTTTTGGCATCAAGTTATGTACTGACAGATCCGTATCGCCAGGTTAAGCAACGCAGAGAACAGATCGCTCTGTATAAAGACCGTCTTGTTTCTGCCCAAAATCATCTTATTCATAATCGAAAAGTTCGTTTTGTTGGCTCTGCGGCAAAACTTGACGCATTAAGTCCGTTAAAAGTTCTTTCTCGTGGTTACGCGATCACACAAACAAAGGATAATACAGTCATTCGTTCTGTTAACCAGATAAAAATTAACGATGCAATTAATATTTCCGTCAGCGACGGTACTGTAAGTGCAACCGTTACATCTATCAAGGAGAATTACCATGAGTGATAAGAAAATGACTTTTGAAGAAAATATGAGCCGGTTAGAGGAAATCGTTCGCGCAATGGAGCGGGGCGATGTTCCCCTTGATAAATCACTGGATCTGTTCCGTGAGGGCACAGATCTGCTTCAATTATGTGGAAAAATGCTAGATGAAGCAGAACTGCAAGTAAAGAAAATCGTCCCACAAGCCGACGGAAAGCCCACAGAAATTGATTTCGATACCGACTAAAACAAGCCTCCAAATCGGAGGCTTATTTTATTCAGTTGTTAATAATTACATATCAAATGCAGGGTTCATATAATATACGTTTTTCTGGTTCAGTTTCTCACGGAGCAGTTGAATTGCCTCGCCGTTCTTACCAAATCAAAAAGATGCCCAAAAACCCTTGATACATAAGGGTTTTTGAGCATTTTACAATTTCACCGATTTTTTCGATTTTTGCCCTTTTTCGATGCAAAAACCTTTGATGTAGATAGTATAGCACAAAAGAACGAAAAAATCAATAGTTCCTTCCGACCAACCAAACATATAGGAAAGATGTTGAGTAAAGTTACAAATAAATCCTTTAATTCTTTTCTGTTTTATGGTATAATCAGTTCGATAAATAAGAATTTGGAGGAACGATGCTATGAAAAAGGCATTTCATATAATTTGTTGTGCGGCAGGCAGTGGAATGATTGGTTTCTTTGCCAATCAGTTGAATACGGTTGTGGGATGTGTGTTCTTTACCCTTGGCATAGTTTTGCTTGTTGGTTCAATCGTTCTTGTATCAAAGCAAGATAAAGAGGATAAGTAAATTCCAATAGGTCGAACAGTTAGGAAAATAAGAATTTGAAACAGAGTGTTTATTATGGATTTTAATGAAAAATTACAGGAACTACGAAAACAAAAAGGGATTACCCAAGAAGAACTTGCAGAGTCGCTTTATGTATCCCGAACTGCAATTTCAAAATGGGAGTCTGGCAGAGGGTACCCTAATATAGATTCTTTGAAAGCAATTGCAAAGTTTTTCGGAGTAACAATTGATGAACTTCTGTCTGGTGATGAATTGCTGACCGTAGTAGAAGAAGATACCAAGCAAAGGGAAAAACATTTTCGCGACTTGGTATTTGGATTACTTGATTGCAGTATTGCAATGTTCTTTTTTCTGCCCTTCTTTGGGCAGAAAGCAGACACGATTATACAGGAAGTGTCTCTTTTATTCCTTACCGAAATTGCACCATATTTGAGGACAGCATATTTAGTTGTTGTAATTGGAATTATAGTATCTGGAATTCTAACCCTTGCTCTGCAAAATTGCTATCAATCATTTTGGGTGAAGAATAAAAGTAAAATATCGTTAGTATTAAATGCAGTTGGAGCACTCCTATTTATCATTAGTTCGCAACCGTATGCAGCAACATTTCTGTTCATATTCTTGATAATAAAGGTGTTAATGCTCGTAAAGTGGCAATGATACGAAGAGTATCATCGTTGTGATGCCCTGTTTCTTGTAGTTGTTCATACCTTCTTTTAAAATGTGTTTAGGCGAGAGCCAAATACAAAAAGGCAGGTTGAACAAATGAAAAAAGAAAACCAGAGAAACTTTTGCACTGCAACATGCATGCTTTTAGCATTTTTGTTATGGACAGCAGCAATCCAACTTGTTGATGTGCAGGCAATCGGACCTCAAGAATCTGCTGTTGGATTCGCAATGATTAACCAGTTCGTTCATAATCTTACAGGTGTGCATATGTCCCTGTATACCATCACAGATTGGTTGGGGCTGGTGCCACTCGTTTTTGTGATGGGGTTTGCATTGCTCGGACTTATTCAATGGATTAAGAGAAAGCACCTCTTTAAAGTGGATTACAATATCCTTATTCTTGGCGGTTTCTATATCGTTGTAATGGCGGTATATGTGCTATTTGAAATGCTTGTTGTAAATTACAGACCTGTATTGATTAACGGATATTTAGAAGCCTCTTATCCATCATCAACAACAATGCTCGTAATGTGTGTTATGCCGACTGCTATCATGCAATTTAATGCCCGTATCAAAAATGATGTTCT
>JAZQBF010000114.1:0-27904 GCA_045545615.1 Faecousia sp. | reverse complement strand
CGTTCACGCAGATATGTGTAATGGCTCTCATTTTCTTTAATAACGGTCTCCACAACCTCATAAAGGAACGGATGGTTCACGCCCAGGAGTTTTCCATGACGCGCTGCACGACGCAGAAGTCTGCGCAGAACATAGCCGCGGCCTTCATTGGTAGGCTGAACACCATCGGCGATCATAAAAGTAGATGCGCGAATATGGTCGGTAATAACACGGAGACTAACATCGGTTTTTACTGCTTGACCATAAGATGCGCCGGTGATCTTTGTAACATGGTTTGTGATGTTCATAACGGTGTCCACATCAAACAAACTGTTAACATCCTGGCAAACAACAGCCAGTCTCTCAAGACCCATACCGGTGTCGATATTCTTCTGAACAAGTTCGGTGTAGTTACCGTTGCCGTCGTTATCAAACTGAGAGAAAACGTTATTCCAGACTTCCATATAACGGTCGCATTCGCAACCTACTTTACAGTCGGGACTGCCGCAACCGTATTTTTCTCCCCGGTCATAGTAAATTTCAGAACAAGGACCGCAAGGACCGGAACCGTGCTCCCAGAAGTTATCTTCCTTACCGAAACGGAAGATCCTGTCTGCCGGGATACCGATCTCTTTGTTCCAGATTTCAAATGCCTGATCGTCATTTTCGTAGATAGAAGGATACAGACGATCTGCTTCCAGGCCAACCACTTCCGTGAGGAACTCCCAACTCCAGGCAATTGCCTCGGATTTGAAATAATCGCCAAAAGAGAAGTTGCCCAGCATTTCAAAATATGTGCCGTGGCGGGCAGTTTTACCAATGTTTTCAATGTCACCTGTGCGGATACATTTCTGGCAAGTACATACTCTGGGACGGGGCGGCTCAACTTCACCTTTGAAATAAGGTTTCATAGGCGCCATACCGGAGTTGATCAGCAGCAGAGATTGATCGTTCTGTGGGATCAAGGAAAAACTAGGAAGACGCAAATGCTCTTTGCTTTCAAAAAACTTAAGAAACATCTCCCGAAGTTCATTTACGCCATAGGGTTTTTTTGCCATTGGAATCATCCTCCCAAAAAATTTTCAAAAAAATATACTCGCCCCTGTGTTTAGGGGCGAGTTGAATCGCGGTACCACCCTAATTATCCAAACGGATATCTTAGATGTTCTGTAACGGGAACGCCCGTCCCGGTCATCCCGGGCTGCTTGGAAGTGGCTTACAGAACACGAACAGAAGGCTCTCACCAAATCCTTCTCGCTGATGGTGTTGTGTTATCTGCTTGATTTCCGCAACGCATTTGCTTATCGTGGCTATTTTACCATAAAACCGTGATTTGTCAATCTTTTTCGCAATTAAATATTGCTCTCGAGCCACTGTTTCATTTGTAGGCGGCCTTCATCAGACATTGGAAAGGAAGCATTCCCTTCCATTTCGCTTAACTCATAGCAAAACTGGCCGTGCCAATACTCGGCAGTAATGGAACTATTTTCCATATCCACTTCTTTTTGGGTTTTCTTAACCACATTGGGTTTAATGCGAAACCGAAAGTCACCATTTGAACCGGTGAAAATATTATCCATTTCAAATGTGTGCAATGTTGGAATATAGAGTTCCTGCATTATGATACCTCCAATAGTGTTTCCATTTCATCCAGCAAATCCCCAAACAGATCCAAAGCCTGCTGGATGGGTTGCGGCGTTGTCATATCCACACCGGCTCCTTTCAGTAGATCGATGGGAGATTTGGAGCAGCCGGAAGATAAGAAAGTAATATAATCATTGACGGCATTTTCGCCACCGGCAAGGATCTTCTTAGACAGCGCGATGGCTGCAGCGTAGCCGGTTGCGTACTGGAAGACATAGTAATTATAGTAAAAATGGGGAATTCTCGCCCATTCCATTGCAATATGATCGTCCACTACAATGCTGTCACCATAGTAGAATTCATTTAGTTTCCGGTATTCACGGCAAAGAACATCAGCAGTTAATGTTTCACCATTTTGTACCATTTTGCCGATATTTAACTCAAACTCGGCAAACATTGTCTGGCGATAAATTGTGCCTTTAAATTGATTCAAAAAGTGATTAATGAGATATGCCCGCTCTTTTTTATCTGTTGTTTGGTTAAGCAGATGCTCCATCAGCAGCGCTTCGTTGAGCGTTGAAGCAACCTCTGCTACAAAAATCACATAATCCGCATCGATTGGATTTTGATGTTTGTTGGATAGATAAGAGTGCAGCGCATGTCCCATTTCGTGTCCAAGGGTAAACTGACTATCCAGTGTGCCGCTGTAATTAAGCAGCACATACGGATGCACATTTGCGCCTGCAGAATAAGCGCCGCTTCTTTTGCCTTCATTTTGATAAACATCGACCCACCGGTTTTCAAAACCCTCTTTGATAATGCTACAGTATTCTTCACCCAAAGGTCTGACAGCAGCAAGAACATTCTCTTTTGCATCCGCAAAGGAGATTTTCTTATCCAGTTCGCTCACAAGGGGCGTATAAATATCGTAAAAATGCAATTTATCAACACCAAGCGCCTTTTTACGAAGTGCAACATAGCGATGCATCTTATCTATGTTTTGATGGACTGTATCGATCAGGTTTAAATACACAGAAGTTGGCACATTTGTGTTGTCAAGGGATGCATCAAAAGCGCTATCGTATTTTCTCGCCTCCGCATAAAACTTCAGTTTCTTATTCTGCGCATTCAGTAGACCTGCAAAGGTATTTTTAAATGCGGAAAAACCATTGTAAAGATTCTCGTATGCGCTGCGGCGCAAGTCTCTGTCAGAACTTTCTTCCAAAGAAACAAACGTACCCTGGCTAAGGGGATGTTTTACACCCTTTGAATCGGTTGCATCTGAAAAAGTAAGGTCCGCATCCGCTAGCATTCCATAGACAGTATCAGGTGTTTGAGACATTTCGCCGGTTGCCGCAAGCAATTTCTCTTCCCCGGGAGACAAAATGTGCTCTTTCTTTCTGCGAAGATCGGTCAAATAGCGGCGATACCGCTCCAGTTCGGGTTTTTGAGAATAAAAAACATTGAGTAATTCATCTGATATCGCCATGATTTCCGGTGTGTCAAAACTCGTTGCAGCGCCAAGAGAGACAAGTACACCCATCAACTTACCCACCATTGCCTGGTAGGTTGTATTTCTTGTATCCTCATCGGATTTGCGCATACAATAATTGGCAAGATTGGAAATTTTAACTTCCGTTAGTTCCATTTGCTGCAAATATGCAAACAAAGAATCTCCACTATCAGATAAATGCCCAGCGTATGAAATCAGCAATTGCTTGTCGCTTTCCAGAGTTTCCAATTCTTTCTCCCACAGTTCATCTGTAGCATAAAGATGTTCCAGCGCCCAAGTATCCTCCACGGGAATTTCAGACCGGTTTTTAAATACATTTGCCTGCTCCATACTCAACCTCCGTATTTTTTTGATATTGTAGCATAAATGCAATATAAAAATCAAATGCATCGCTTGCAATTTGAAATATTACATGTTAAAGTATTGCCTGGTGATATGATGAAAAAACGTACACAAGGAATTATTTATATACTGCTGGCAACCGTAATCTGGGGCGCAGCATTTGTTGCACAAAGTGTTGGTATGGATCATATCGGTCCATTTACTTTTCAGGCTGTTCGCTGCTTTCTTGCAGTAATCGGACTTCTGCCTGTTATACTGATTTCGGACAGATTTAAAAACGATCAAAAAACATTTATACAGCGGTGGCAATGCAAAAAACTCTGGAAAGCCGGCTTGTTTTGCGGCATTCCGCTGTTTCTTGCCTGCAATCTGCAGCAGATGGGTCTTGTAGACACAGATGCCGGAAAATCCGGTTTCTTAACCGCGATGTATATTGTGATCGTCCCTGTTTTCGGACTTATCTCAAAAAAGAAAATGTCCATTACCCTTCCCATCAGCGTAATACTGGCTGTAGTGGGTTTATATATGCTCAGTTGTGTAGGTGTAACGCAGATCCAGATTGGTGATTTACTGCTGATCGGCTGTGCGCTTATGTTCGCATTGCAGATTATATGCGTAGAAAAATTTGCATCGGATATTGATCCCCTGCGTTTGAATCTTTTGCAGGCGCTGGTCTGTGCGGTTTTATCCTCTGTGATCGCCCTATGGATGGAGACGCCAAACATTACATCCATATTAAATTGCTGGCTGCCTTTGAGTTACACGGGATTTCTTTCTATGGGCGCTGCCTATGCGCTGCAAATATTGGGGCAAAAGAATCTGGATTCTGCACCTGCAGCGTTGATTATGAGTCTTGAATCTGTTTTTGCTGTTATATTCGGCGCATTGATACTAAAAGAAAGAATGTCTCTGTATGAGACCATCGGTTGTGTGTTAATGTTTGCCGCCGTTTTACTCTCGCAAGTCCAAATTGATAAAAAGGCAAAGTGTATTTAAAATATCCACCGGGAAACCGGTGGATATTTTTTACCTTAAAAGAGACTAACTTGGTTTGTTTCGGGCATATCGGTGAATGCACCGGCATCCTTCAACATTTGAATATGGGTCTTGGAAACTTTCGGACAAGCAGCAGCAACTTCCTCGATAGAAAGGAAGTTCTTGCCTTCCCTGCCCTGCATTAAATCCCATGCCGCAGTCTCACCCAAGCCGGAGATCGACACAAATGGCGGACGCAATTTGCCATCTTCGATCAAGAATTTTGTCGCGTGGCTCTTATACAGATCGATAGGCAGAAATTCAAGTCCACGGAGATAGAATTCGTAAACCACCTCAAGTGTCGTCAGCAGATCTTCATCTTTTGCTGTTGCATCGTCATTATCGTCTATGGACTGAATGCTTGCATTTACAATATCCATACCACGAGTCATCATAACCGCGTCAAAGCCGCCTTTTTGGCTACGGCGGTAGAAATACGCAGAATAAAACGCCAGTGGATGATAAACCTTAAACCAGGCAATACGAAATGCCATCATACAGTAAGCCACCGCATGGGCTTTGGGGAACAGATATTTAATTTTCTTACAAGAACCAATATACCAATCCGGAACATTGGCATCTATCATCTCCTGCTCGGCGCCATCGGGCAAACCTTTACCTTTACGGACAGATTCCATAATCTTAAATGCCCGTTTTTCGGGAATACCGCAGGAGATCAAATAGATCATAATATCATCACGTGCGCCAATCGTCTGGTCCACCCTTGCTGTGCCGGAAACAATTAAATCTTTAGCGTTACCAAGCCACACATCGGTTCCGTGGGTATAACCACAGATACGAACAAGAAAATCAAATTTTTCCGGCTTTGTGTCCAACAAGACGCCCCGTGTAAAGCGGGTATTGAATTCCGGAACACCAACCGCGCCTGTGGGCCCAAGCAACGGATCGTTTTCATAACCCAAAACCTTGGAGGATGTAAATATAGACATTGTATTCTTGTCGTCCATGGGGATCAGTTTTGCATCCACCCCGGTCATGTCCTCCATCATCCGGATCATTGTGGGGTCATCGTGACCCAACATATCCAATTTCAAGAGGTTTTCTTCCATAGAGTGATATTCAAAATGGGTCGTAATCGTTTCCGATTTAGCGTCATCTGCAGGGTGTTGAACGGGACAAAAATCCCATATCTCATTCTCCTGGGGAATAACGACCAGTCCGCCGGGGTGTTGTCCGGTGGTTCTACGGACACCGACACATCCGGTCGCAAGGCGGGATTTTTCTGCATTGGGCGCATTTCTGCCAATATCCTCGAGATATTTCTTTACATAGCCAAAGGCAGTTTTTTCCGCAACCGTACCCACTGTGCCGGCACGGAAAACGTGTTCTTTACCAAACATTTCCGTACAGTAGGCGTGGGCTCTTGCCTGGTACTCACCGGAAAAGTTCAGGTCAATATCCGGAATCTTATCGCCGCCAAAGCCAAGGAATGTTTCAAAAGGAATGTTAAAACCATCCTTTTCAAACTTTGTGCCACATTTTGGGCAAACATCGTCAGGCAAGTCCGCGCCACATCCATACCCTTCCGGAACATCGAAGGTAGTGTACTTGCAATCCGGATTCGGACAACGATAATGGGGTGGGAACGAGTTAACTTCCGTAATACCGGACATATACGCAACAATGGAAGAGCCAACTGAACCACGGGAACCCACAAGGTAACCGTTTTCCAATGAATTTTGAACCAATCGCTGCGCAGACATATAAATCACGTCATAGTGGCAGGTGATAATATCATTTAACTCCGTTTCAACGCGCTTTGTAATCAGTTCCGGCGGGTTATCGCCGTATAACCGATGCATTTTTCCGTAAACAAGCGCCTTTAAGTCCTCTACGGAATTCTCGATGGACGGCGCAAACAGATTGTGAGGCACAGGTCTTACCGTTTCGCACATATCTGCAATAATATTGGGATTGCGAACAACAATTTCATTTGCCGTTTCATCATCCAGATAAGAGAATTCCTCCAGCATTTCATCGGTTGTTCTGAAATACAAAGGATTCTCCCGCTCATCATTAAGATTTTTCGTTGCCAGCAAAATCCGGCGGAATATCTCATCTTCCGGATTCTGGAAATGGACGTCGCCGGTGGCAACAACCATTTTATTCAGACGTCTGCCCAGGGCAATAATATCCCGGTTAAACTGACGAAGTTGCTCATCGTTTTCTGCCATAGGCTCTTCGTCTTCTGATTTAGCATAGAGCATAAACCGGTTGTTGGAGATAGGCTGAACCTCAAGATAATCATAAAAAGAGGCGATTCGCTCAATCTCCTCCGGGCTTTTTCCGAAAATTACAGACTGAAACACCTCATTATTTTCGCAGGCAGAACCAATGATCAAACCTTCCCGGTATTTTATAAGTTCCGATTTGAAAATTCTGGGGAATTTCTTAAAATGCAGAATATTGGATTCTGAGATCAACCGGTAAAGATTTCGTAAACCAAGTTGATTTTTGGCAAAGAGAACAATGTGCTGACAGCGAACACCCTTTTGTCTGTGGGCAGGACGCAACGGCAGCATAGCATCGTTGATCTGTTGCACAGAAGAAACGCCCAATTCCTGCAGTAAAGCGATCAATTTACCCATGATCTTGCCGCAGATCAGCGCATCATCCCCTGCCCGGTGATGGTTAAAATCATCCAGTTTGAAGTATTTTGCAACTACATCCAAACTAAATGCATTCAGCGCTGTAAGCATATTTTGAGATAAAACCAATGTATCAACAGATGTTATCTCATAAGGAATACCCAGTTGATTGCAGGCAGCATTGATAAAGCCGGTGTCAAAATCCGCATTGTGTGCTACCACAACACTGCCATTGACAAATGTAAGGAAGTCGCGAACAGCCTCCTCCATTTTGGGAGCGCCAATAAGCATATCATCCGTGATTCCGGTAAGATCTGTCGTGCGCTTATTAAGTTTGCAACCAGGGTCTACAAAGGTTTGAAAACGGTCGATTTCCTCGCCGTTTTTCATTCTGACTGCACCGATCTCAATAATTTTATCCCGACGGTTATATAGACCCGTAGTCTCCAAATCGAATGCAACATATTCGTCAGTCAGCAGTGCATCTGATTTGCCATGAACAGCCACACGGTCGTCAACATCGTTGATATAATACCCTTCGCAACCATAGAGGATCTTAATATCCTGATCCGTACCGGCAACCTTGGGCGCACCTTTCCAACTTTCAACAGTATGGAGAGCATCTGTAAACGATTGTACACAGCCGTGATCTGTTATGGCAACGGCTCTATGTCCCCATGCGGCTGCCTGCTTAATTACATCATCAGTCTTCGTCAGCGCATCCATATTACTCATAGATGTATGGAGGTGTAATTCAACGCGCTTTTCGCCCTTTGCCGTATCCACGCGTTTTGTAAGAACACCGGGCATAATCGCATTGGGACGAAGTACCATTTCGTTTGTATAATTATCGATCAGGAGTTTTCCCTGAATTTTATATACACAGCCGATCTTAACATTTTCAAGGATCGGCGCTGCATCTTTTTTCTCCATAAACCGGCTGACCCGGACAGAAGATGTATTATCTGTAACGTCAAAATTGATGACCCAGGCATTGCGTTTCGGAAGTTCCTTATGCTCGATGTTAAACACTTTGCCTTCAATTACAACAAAGCCCATATCCAAAGAAAGTTCCTGCATTGCAACGGGATTTCCTTTGAAGGGTTTGCCCAAAATTGCGCCAGTATTCTCCTTGGGTTGCTCTTTTTTTACCGATTCCGTATACTTCGGCAATTCGCTGAGAATATCCGCCCGCATTTGCTCTAAGGTATGTTTCAGGTTTTCGTCGGAAGACTCGTTGCCGGGAACAATTAAAATCTCTGCTTCTGCGCCAAAAAGATCCCGCAGATAAGAACGCACAAAAGGAACGCTCTCAAGAAGTGTATCTTTTCCGTTTCCCTGCAGATTGATTGTTAAGGTGTTGCCTTCCCAATTCCATGCAGCACCGGCAAGCGCGCCCCGCGCCAAAGCATTTTGTGAGACAAAGAGATTCATTAATTCCGCAGGATCTACATTGCGCATTTGTTCAGCCGGATATGTACAAACAACTTCAAAAGAGCGAAGAAAATATATTCTCTTTAATGCATCTGCAATATCATCCCATTGCTGCTTGCTAATATATTGGGATGCAAGAACAGCAACACTTACATTACGATCATTGGCAGAAATGTTTGCAGCCGTAATGGCCGCCTGAGACAATGCGTCTTGCAACGCTTCAGGCGGCTGATAATCCGGGAACATATCTAAAAATTGGACTTTTATGTTCATAACATCCTCAAAATTCTTCGATTCTCTTCAAAAGTGCAGGGAGTAATTCATCATAAGGCAATTTCATAACCTGCTGTCCTTTTTCAAACAGCATACCGCAACCGTCGCCACCGGCAATGCCGATGTCTGCTTCCCTGGCTTCGCCGGGACCATTTACAATGCAGCCCATCACAGCAACCGTCAAAGGCTTTTCACAGCCTTTAAGCGCCTCTTCAACGCGATTTACCAAGCCGATCAAATCAATCTGCGTTCTTCCGCAAGTGGGGCAGGAAATGATGTTGACGCCCTCCTGCCGCAAACCGGCAGCCTTTAAAATGTCTTTTGCGGCGTAGATTTCTTCGACAGGATCATCGGTTAAACTCACGCGGATCGTATCACCGATCCCATCCAGCAGTAACGAACCGATACCCATAGCAGATTTGATCATACCCATTCGAACCGGTCCGGTTTCCGTAACGCCGATATGAATGGGATAATCGCACTTACTGCGAAACAGTCTTGCTGCAGCGACCATCGTGGGTACATTGGAGGATTTCATAGATACGCAAGTATCATAAAAACCGAATCTTTCCAGGTAAGACAAATGCTGGAATGCGCTTTCAACAAGTGCCTCAGCAGTCGGATGGCCATACTTTTCCAGCAGTTTCTTATCAAGACTTCCGCCATTGACACCAATACGGATGGGAATTTTACGGTCCTTACACACATCGACAACTGCTTTTACTCTGTCTTCTCCGCCAATATTGCCGGGATTGATGCGGATTTTTGACGCACCACCTTCTGCGGCAGCAATGGCAAGTTTATAGTCGAAATGAATATCCGCAACCAGCGGCAACGGAGATTCCGTGCAAATTTCCCCAAAAGTTTTGGCAGATTCCATATTGGGCACAGCAAGTCTTGCGATCTGACATCCCGCATCCTTAAGGGCGTTGATTTGTGCCAGAGAACCGGCTACGTCCGTTGTTTTTGTATTCAGCATAGACTGAATAACAACAGGCTGACCGCCGCCAATCAAAACACCGCCAACATTGATCTGCTTACTCATTTTTATTACCTCTTAAATATAACAAATATATCTTTAAACATAATGATCGCCATGAGGGCAAGCAACAGGATCATTCCTACGCCGTGAAGATAGCCTTCATATTTTGGATCCAGTTTCTTACGGGTGATCTTTTCGACCACAAGGGTCAAAAGCAGGCATACAATACGTCCGCCATCCAGCGCAGGGATCGGAAGCAAATTCATAATGGCAAGATTGATCCCCAAAAAGCCGCCAAAATACAGCATATTGCGCAGTGCATGGGAGAAGTTTTCCGATGCATTCGCTGTATCGGACATAATATGCACGATACCAACCGGGCCTGACATATCCGAAAGACCGGCTTTGCCGGTGACGAGCATCTGAAGGCTGAGCCGAACATTTCTTACGGTATTTAAGCATTCATGCCAGCACCGTTCAACACGATCCCAGAACGAAAGTTTTGCAACAGTAAAATTCATTCCGTAACGGTATACTTCGTTACCGCTTTCGTCATAGGTCTTATGGGTTTCCATTTTAAGATCATTCAGTGCTACTTTTTCGCCTTCACGCAAAACGACCAAATCGTGAGTATCCCCTTGGTTAATACGCAAAAACATAGTAACGTCAGACTGTGAGAATATCCGCTCTCCATCGACTTTCAGGATCTCATCGCCAACACGCAGACCATTTTCTCCATTGACAGTACTAAAGGATTCAAAACTTTCGATTACGGGTATCACTGTTTCTTTCACAGGCATAAATACCAGAAAAATGATCAAAACACCGGCAACAAAATTCATTGCCGCGCCTGCAGCCAAAATAATCAGCCGTTTCCACCAGGCAGCCTTTTGGAAAGAACGGGGATTGTCTGTATCTTCGTCCTCGCCTTCCATAGCGCAATAACCGCCAATTGGGATGCAGCGAAGGGAATACAATGTCTCCCCTTTTTGTTTCTTGAATATGGCAGGTCCCATAAACATCGAAAACTCGTTTACTTGAACCCCGGAGAGTTTGGCTGAAATAAAATGACCAAACTCGTGAATAAAAATTAAAAAACTAAAGATTAAAATAGCAAAAACAATGCCCATATTTTCCTCACATTAAGAAATTGCACGACGGACTGCTTCACGGGACAAACGGTCGGACTCCAAAATTTCATCCAAACTCGGCTGCGCAATAAAAGGAACGGTTTCAACGGCGTTTGCAACCAGATCATAAATATCGTAGAAACCAATGCGGTCTTCAAGGAACAGGCCTACCGCTTCTTCATTTGCGCCATTCATAACCGGACAGGCGGTGCCGTTGGATTCTGCACATTTTCTTGCCAGCGCAAGACAAGGAAAGGCATTTAAGTCCGGTTTGGCAAAACTTAAATCGCCACAGGTAGTCAGATCGAGGGGCGCAACCGGACATTGCATACGGTTGGGATAGGTCATTGCCAATTGGATCGGCAGCCGCATATCCGGACTTCCCAATTGCGCCATAATCGCCCCGTCGACAAACTCAACAAAACTATGGGCAATGCTCTGTCTGTGAATCACAACATCAACCATTTCAGAAGGAAGATCGTAAAGACGCATTGCCTCGATCACTTCCAGACCCTTGTTCATAAGTGTAGCACAATCGATGGTGATCTTCTGCCCCATTTTCCAGTTTGGATGCTTGAGGGCATCCGCCTTGGTCACATTACGAAGCATCTCTTTGGACATTCCGTAAAAAGGACCACCGGAACAAGTTAAAATCAAACGCCGAATCTGAGAAGGGCCACGAGAACCCATTAAACACTGAAAAATAGCTGAATGCTCTGAATCGACCGGGATGATCTCGGTGTTATATTTCTTCGCCTCAGTCATAACCAGTTCGCCGGCGCAAACAAGTGTCTCTTTGTTTGCCAGACCAATGCGTTTTCCGCTTCGTATTGCGGCAAGAGTCGGTTTTAACCCCACCATACCAACAATTGCGGTAATGACGCAGTCCGCTTGGGGGATCGTTGCTGCCTCAATAAGACCTTCTTCTCCCCAAAGGACACGAATATCGGTATCCCGTAATTCTTCGCTGAGACGCTCAGCAGCAGACTGGGAAGCCATAACTGCAAGGAGTGGCTTATATTTTCTGCACTGCTCAGCCATCCGTTGCACATTAGAACCGGCGGTCAACGCAGCGACAGGAATATTAAGATTGTCAATAATATCAAGGCTTTGTCTGCCGATAGAACCGGTCGAGCCAAGGATACTTACGCATTTAATCATAATTACACCGCCAAAGGTAGTATCGTCAATAAAAGTTCAGCCAAAGGGGCAACCATCAGCATAGAGTCAAAGCGATCCAAAACGCCGCCGTGACCCGGAAATAATTTTCCGTAATCTTTGATTCCCGTCTGTCTTTTGATAACGGATAAGCAAAGGTCGCCAAAAACAGCTGCAACTGAACCCAAAATACCGTAAATTACGGCATAAATATAATTGGTTGTAAAAGAAAATACTGCTTGCAAAACAAAGCAATAAATAACCATACCGATCACAGCAAAAACAACACCGCCAACAACGCCTTCCACTGTCTTTTTGGGGCTGATCACCGGCGCCAGTTTATGCTTTCCGATTGCCATTCCCGTAAAGTATGCGCCGGTATCCGACATAAATGCGATCATAAAAGGAATCAGAATAAAGAAACGGCCATTTTCCATTACATGAATGCGGATCAAAGACGAAAGCAGGTAAGGAAACAGAAAACCGCCGGCAAAGGAAAGGAATGCGCATTTGAAATCAAGGGTCATCTTGCTGATCATGATCTCAGAAAAAAGCATCACCATAAGCAGCAATGCGCAACCAAGAATCCATGCTGCATTTGCACCAAAATAACTAATGATAGCCACAGCAAACGCCATTACCATGGAATAGGCAGACAACCGTTTTTCCTTTATATATCCGGTGTTTACGAGCAATTCGTATGCACCCACAGATGCCAAAATACCAAATACTATAGCCGTAAAAATCTTAGGTGCAAACAAAACAACCAATAACAGCAGCGGCAAAAGTACAACTGCTGTAATAACGCGGGTTTTCAAGATTTAAACACCTCCATAACGGCGATTTCTGCGATGGTATTCCATAATAGCAGCATCCAGATCCTCCGGTTTAAAATCAGGCCACAAAACATCCATAAAGACATATTCAGAATACGCCGATTGCCAAAGCAAAAAGTTGCTTGTTCGCATTTCACCGGATGGACGAATGATCAACTCCGGGTCCGGTACATCCTTTGAATAGAGCATCTGTGAAAAAGTTTCCTCTGTCAGATCCTCAGGATCACACTTACCCTCAGAGACATAGGTTGCAAATTTTTTTGCCGCCTTTACGATCTCATCCCGACCGCCATAATTCAAACAAAAATTAACCTGGACACCTTGGTAGCAGGCAGACCGTTCCTCTGCATCCAGGCATAGTTTCCGCAACTCCGGACTCAAGCGGCTCAAATCGCCAAAAAAGCAAAAACGGACATGGTTTTTCTCCATATCCCGGAGCGCTTCGGTCAAATATTTTCCAAGTAAACGCATAATGCCGGAAATTTCTTCTTCAGAACGTTTCCAGTTCTCTGTAGAAAATGCATAGACTGTTAAAAATTCTACGCCCAATGTGCGGCAATAATTTGCAGTACGGCGAAATGCCTCAGCGCCTGCAGCATGTCCAGCAGTTCTGGGCAGACCACGTTTTTTCGCCCACCTGCCATTGCCATCCATAATAATTGCGATATGTCTTGGCGCAGGAAGGTTTGTTTTCTTTTCAGATTGTGCCATAAAATTACCTCAAATAAACGCTGCAATATATTAGTTTAGGGGCGCGAACGCCCCCAAACACAGCAATCAGATTGCCATCAGTTCTTTTTCTTTTGCAGCAGTTGCCTCGTCGACCTTCTTAATATACTTATCCAGCATATCCTGCAAGTCTTTTTCGGCCTTCTTCTGTTCGTCTTCCGTAATCTCAGACTTCTTTTTCAGATTCTTAACATAGTCCATACCGTCACGGCGAAGATTACGCATTGCAACCTTTGCATCTTCGGCGTATTTCTTGACCTGCTTGGTCAATTCCTTACGACGCTCTTCTGTCAACTGGGGGAACACCAAACGGATCACACGGCCGTCATTTTGGGGATTGATGCCAAGTTCGGACATTTGGATTGCTTTCTGGATCTCCTTCAGCAGTTGTGCATCCCAGGGCTGAATGACCAGGGTTCTTGCATCGGGAGAAGAAATGGTAGCAACGCCATTTAAGGGTGTCTCCTGACCATAATATTCAACACTGATGCGATCAAGAACTTTTGCATTGGCGCGACCGGCGCGCACTGCACCGAACTCCTCTGCCAAGTGATCCAATGTTTTTTCCATTTTTCTTGCGTACTCGCTAAAATCAACGCTCATATTATAAAACCTCCTTGACTATTGTGCCAATTTTCTCGCCGCTGATAACGCGGATAATATTTTCGGGATCTTTCAAAGCAAAACAAACCAACGTCATGTGATTATCCATTGCAAGGGTCATCGCAGTGGTATCGGTCGCCTTCAGATGTCTTGCTAAAACATCGTCGTAAGTCAACTCGTCAAACTTAATTGCGGTGGGGTCTACATTGGGATCGGCAGAATAGATGCCGTCCACATTTTTAGCCATAAGGATCGCATCTGCTTCGATTTCAACGCCACGCAAAACAGCGCCAGTATCTGTCGAGAAGTAAGGATTACCGGTGCCGGCAGCAAAAATAACCACCTTGCCGTCATTCAAATAACGGTCTGCAGTATCTCTTGTGAAGTATTCTGCAAACTTATTCATCTCAACAGCGGTAAGTACACGTGCATCAACCCCATGTTTTTCAAGGGCATCGGCAACAGCAATACTGTTCATAACAGTTGCAAGCATACCCATAGAGTCTGCATGGGAACGCTGCATTTTATCGGCGCCGTCCTTTACACCGCGCCAGAAATTACCGCCACCGATCACAATGCCGATCTGTACACCAAGATCCACACATTTCCGGATAACTTCGCATACGGAATTGATAACCTGGAAGTCCAAACCTCTGTGGGCGTCGCCTGCCAAAGCCTCGCCGCTGATTTTCAGAAGAATTCTTTTGTATTTAATGGATGACAAATTGACCACTCCTCTCATCTCCCTATTTTATAATATTACTGGCAAATTGACAATAAGAAATTTTGATTTTTTTGAAAATGTTTTGATAATTTACTGAAAATTTTTATGAAACAGTGATTCTGAGACATTTCTGGTGATTTCCTGTTGCAAAAAACGTATTTGTGGGTTATAATATTTCATCATTTAACAATAGAGAGGAACGGAATACGATGGCTGAGATCAACGAAAGTAAGAATTTCATCCACACCTTTATTGAAGAAGATATTGCAGAAGGCGGCCGCTATGCCGGTCAGACAGTACACACCCGTTTTCCGCCTGAACCCAACGGCTATCTGCATATCGGTCACTGCAAAGCATTGATTATCGATTTTGGTACTGCCGAGAAATTTAACGGTATGTGTAACCTGCGTATGGATGACACAAATCCCACAAAAGAAGATGTAGAATTTGTTGAGGCAATCAAAGAAGATATCCACTGGCTGGGTTTTGACTGGGGCGACCGTTTTTATTACGGTTCTGACTACTTTGAGAAGGATTATGAATACGCGGTTGAACTGATCAAAAAAGGTCTTGCGTATGTTTGCGAACTGACACCTGAACAAGCAAAAGAAATGCGCGGTGATTTAAATACACCTGCCACCTCCCCCTGGCGTGATCGTCCCATCGAAGAAAGTTTGGATTTATTTGCCAGAATGCGCGCCGGAGAATTTGAAGACAACAAATACACCCTTCGTGCAAAGATCGACCTTGCATCCGGCAACTTTAATATGCGCGATCCGGTAATTTACCGGATTCGTCACATTCACCATCATCGCCAGGGTGATAAATGGTGCATCTACCCTATGTACGACTTTGCCCACCCCATCCAGGACGCCCTGGAAGGCATTACGCACAGCCTTTGTTCTCTTGAGTTTGAGAACCACCGGCCGTTGTACAATTGGGTCGTAGAGAATGTCTCTGTCCCCCACCGTCCCCGCCAGATAGAGTTTGCGCGGCTTGGTATCGACCACACTGTTCTTTCCAAGCGTAAACTCAGAGCGCTGGTTGAAAACGGTTATGTTTCCGGATGGGATGATCCCCGTATGCCTACGCTGTGCGGTCTGCGCCGTCGTGGTTATACCCCTCTTTCCATTCGTAATTTCTGCGACCGTGTCGGTGTAGCAAAATCTCCCAACACCATCGAATACGGTTTTCTGGAATACTGCCTGCGTGAAGACCTGAACGAATCTGCGCAGCGGGTTATGGCAGTGGTCAAGCCCATTAAACTGACCATTACAAATTATCCCGAAGGTCAAACGGAGACCTTTGAAGTAGAAAATAACCCCAACAAACCGGAGGACGGCAGCCGTACCATCACATTCTCCAGAGATCTTTGGATCGAAGCCGATGACTTCCTGCAGGAGCCTGTTCCTAAATACAAGCGTCTTTATCCCAACGGACCGGAGTGCCGTTTGAAAGGCGCATACGTTATCCAGTGCACCGGATGCGTTACGGATGCAGATGGCAATGTTACAGAAGTTTTGGCAACCTATGATCCCCATTCAAAAGGTGGCGATCCGGAAGACGGTCGTAAGATCAAGGGCGCTACGATTCATTGGGTGGATGCCAATAATTGCTGTGATGCAGAAGTTCGTCAGTATTCCAATCTGTTTGATGATCCGGATCCCGATGCTGCCGGCAAAGACTTCCTCGCCTGCCTCAATCCCAACTCTCTCGAAGTTTTGACCGGATGCAAAGTTGAGGCAAGCCTTGCGGACGCAAAAGCACCTGCCTCCTACCAGTTCATGCGTCTTGGTTATTTCTGTCCCGACAGTAAAGATTCTTCCCCTGAACACTTGGTTTTCAACAGAAGCGTCAGTTTGAAAGACAGTTATAAACCCGGTAAGTAAACAGTAAAATCAGCGCAGATATTTCTGCGCTGATTTTTTACGAAAAAACACGTCAGATTTTACTCTGACGTGTTTTTTGTAATTCAATTTCTAAAGAAGAAATTATGCGGCTGTTTTCTTGCGCTTTTTGATGAAGAATACAGCGCCAGTAGACAAACCGGCAACAGCAACGACAGCGATCAGCACGATTGCCCAAATGGGAAGCATAGAATTGTAGATCGCTTCAGCCTCCTCGAGGATGTGAATAAGTTTCACATATTTCTTCGAGCCTTCAGTCAGCGCATCGTATCCTTCGCGGGCAGCCTTAATAGCCCCAGCGGAACCATAAGTGACGCTATCGCCAATTGCCTCGATCATCACATCGACCTCAGCAGCAGCCGCTTTTTGCAGTTTCTGCAGCGCTTTTTCAGCGGCGATCAATGTTGTATAGTCAACTTGCTCACGCTCATCCATATACAGCCAATCGTAGATCGCACGGGCCTCATTAACAACCGGCTCGTCATCCAATGTGACATCACCGATCTGTGCGATGAGCGCAGCCAGGTGATCGATCTTCACTTGGCGCAACTCCTTGATCTTGGTAAGTGCTGCATCCAGTCTTGTGGTATCCACAAGTTGCCGCTGCAGGAACAAAAGCGCATCATACTGATCCTTAACGCCTCTGATCTCTGTTTCATCATCAAGCGTGATGGTAGCAGGATCTTTGATAGCATCGATGATCTTCTGCATATCGGCAGCAACCTGCGCATTGACAAGTGCCTGCAGAGCAAGGTCTGCTGCGTTAAGGGTCTGATAATTCTTCACGTACTTCTGCTGAATTGCAGCCATAGAATTGTATGTGGCTACGATACCCTCGATCATTTCCCGTTTTTCCAGGGTAACCTCGCCGATTGCATCAATTTTCGCTTCCAGCAGATCCGTTTCGGCAATTTCCAGGATCTCCGTAAACTGTACAAGGGCTTTGTGTTTCAGTTCCAGTGCATCATACGCAGTTCTTGCGGCAACAACAGCCTCTTCACTTTCCAGCGTTACCTTCTTGTCAATATCAAAAATTAACTTGTCAACTGCCTCGGCCTTCTGCCAATCGTCCTCTGTAACATTCAAAGGATACATCTTGAGCGTTGCGTTTGCGCAGGAATAGTAAAGGTTACCGTCTGCGCCCAGCGCAAAGGTCTTAGGCGTCTCCATATTGATGCGTTCATTATCAGCGGGATTTGCCATGTTGATCTTGCGCATACCGCCCTTGTCGCCGAATGCAACATACATGTAGCCGTTACCGTCAAATGCAAAGTTACAGTCGTCAGTTTCACGCCCGGCAGGCATTTTAGTCTTATCGAAGGAGAGTTCTTCTTTTACATTGAATGTATTGGTCGTTTTATCAAATGTAAAGGAGAACAGAGTTTCAGACACCATACCCCAGAACTTACCATTGTTCTTCACATCCGGGTCTGCAACCAAGCCATCAATATGAGGCAACGGATTGGGTAGGCTCGGGAAAATCTTGCGAAGATCCAACTCAGCAACTTTTTCCTTCTTCTGGGCATCATAAGCAAAAATCACAGCAGACTCATTGCCAGTTGCAGAGCCTTGAGAACCGGTACCGCCGGATACAGATGTACCACCAAAGACAATGCCGTCATTATAAGCAAGGCTTGTAATACACTGATTTTCGATCAAATTCTCTTCAACGGTACGTTCCTGGGTCTCCAGGTTGATAATTGCCAGACAGCCACCATACAAGAAAGCATCCGGGATTGTGCCGGCGAACAGATATTCATCACCTGCAGCAAGGGCATGGACACGGGCTTGTTTGTACATAGACTTCATTGTAAGCAGGATAACATTCCGGTCCGGATCGTCGAAATTGATACGGACGACGTTACCGGCGTTATAGTTACCTACATACAGAACGCCCTCATGCCAAAGCATAACGTCAGTCTGCGCAGAAGTGGCTTCAAAAATCGTATTTTCACCGGTATATACATTGACTTTCGCACAATTCAATGTGTTAAATCCGCCGATGTAAACATGTTCATCGCCAGATTCACCGGCTACGATGGTACGAATGATCTGACCACTACCATCTTTCTTCTCATCATACAAGTTGGGCGTGAAGACCTGCTTGGTCTGCATATTGTAGATCTTGATACCGCTGCCGGAATTGGTAATGTAAGATGTTCCGGGGAAGAGCGGATTGTTGCTCAGGGTGATGGAACTGTATTTCTGGCAACGGAAACCGACAACAGCAGAGTCCATACCGTCAACCTTAGTGAAAGAATCATTTTCAACACTATACTCATACATTCCGTATCCGGGAACGAACATATAGCAGATTCCGTCGATCACTTCAGTGGGTGCGAAACTGATCGCCTTGGGAATACCGTAGTCTTTCAGAGTCATCGTATTGATATCAATTGCGACAAACTCCTTCATGGAAGAACCGCCCATAAACAGCGTATCACCGCAAATACCGGCGCCGCGAACCATAACTTCGGTATCGCCGAATTGCTGCATAATGTCAAGTCTGGAAACTACTTTATCTGTCGCCAGATCGATCTTGACAACTTCAGCAACTTTATTACCGTCTGTGTTCCGGTCACCGCTCACAGCAGCGTACAAATAACCGTCTTTGATCTCAATACCGCAAGCGTAACCTGCGTCAGGATGGATCTCACCGCCTACCTTGGAGAATTTGTCTGTTTTGGGATTGTATCTGACTACATAACCCATAGAGAATGTGCCAAAATATACATTGCCCTCATCATCGAACTCCAGGTCAAATGCGGTTGTAGAGTTATCGATTCCGCCATTGAGTTTATAGTTGTATGTAGTCATACCGGAGTTGGTATACGGGTCGTAGCGGTGAACCAAAGATGTATCACCAACCAACCAGATCATTCCGTCTTTGTCCGTTCCGATACCACGGCATGTGGTAAACGGGATCGCAACCTCACGGACCTTAACCATATCTTCCAGGTTAAAGACATACATCTTTTTACCTTCTGTAGGCATAAACAGATAGTCTTGTCCGTTTATCTCTGCAGTGGTGAGATAAAGCGTGGGTTCCATTGTACGGCAGGGACCTTCATCAACAACGATCGGCTTGATCTTTCTCTGACCCAAAACCATATCGGTAGTGTAGTCGCCTTCTTTTACAATGACCTGAGATATCCACATATAAGCAAACTTGTTCTTATACGGCGTGTTGTCATACGCCTCAAAGACCATAATATACTCAGAATCATAACCGAATTCGAATGTGCCTACAACGCTGCTAAAGCCATTTACCACGGGCGTTGTACCGGTATCATTAAAGAATTCCAATTTGCCGACTCTGTTTGAGTGGTCCATTGCCTTTTCAATTTCAGAAACAGGCGTATTGGCAGGCAGAATGTAGATTGCGCCCAAAGCGCCGTTGCCGGAAAGGGCATGATTGACTGTAAAGGTGTACACACCGGGACCGGGAGACTTGATCTTAAATGCCATCCAGTCGCCTTCCATGGTATACATAGACATACCATAGTTGCCGTTGAACATGTGACCTTCATCGGTAAGGCCTGTATTCTTGCCGTAGTACTTCCAATTCAGTTTGTCCTTGGCATAGCGAGTCGCGAGATCCGGGATCTTATCCTTCAGATATGCCCTGCCGGTATAAATACCCTCTTCCTTGTTGTGCAGGTCGAAGTTATATATGACCTCGTTAGGACCGGGGGGCGGCATCAGAGACTCGTGGGTCAAAGTCAGCGCAGTCAGGAACATATAGGCCGCCTTATTGCCGCTGTCCTCTGCTGCTTTAAAGACGATGGTATATTCGCAGTTTTCAAAGGTAGCAGCGCCCAAGATCAATTCTTTGTCCTTCAGTTCAAACTTCTTGCTCTTCATATCAACGGTCTTGAGCAAGTTGTCCTTTGTCATCTGCTTTTCAATTGCAGCAGGATCTGTCAAATTACCCTTGATCAGGTAAATCTCGGCAGCGGTGGTGGCATCGGCACGGCTTTGGTAATCCAATGTCAAATAATACACACCCACGCCGGGAGATTTCAGTGTAAAGGCAGTCCAATAACCATAGGGATATGTTTTCTTATCGCCCTCGCGTACCATTGCGCCCAGTCGGACACCGGCATTTTTGTAAGTGCTTGTACCGCCAATATAATATGTGTTGCTGACAGTATTCGTAGAGGTTTTGAAACTATCCAGGTTATCCGCGGCATATTTCCAGGAAATATAGCCATCGGTATAATACTGTTCCAACGCATCCAGGTTCTCCTTCTTAGTGAGAAGTGTACCTGCCATACTTGCGCCGTAAGCATTTACCAAACCGGATGTGCCGATTTCAAAACTATAGCCAAGAGGCTTCAGTTGCACAGGCCTTGCCTCATCAGGCAATTCTGGAGTATAAGCAGCCTTGTTGGTAGCGGTAAATTCCAGACCGTTAATATGCATATATGCACCGGCTGCGCTGCCAACTTTCGCGCGGAATACAACTGTGTACTCCCCTTGCTCAAATGCCATAATACCCAGATCTGCTGTTTGAACAGTAGAGAAATCAGCGCTTTTACTGGAGAAGTCTACGACCTGGCGGAGGTTATCGAACACAATTGCCTTTTCCAAATCAGCCTTTTCGGTGAATGCACCCTTAATAATATATACTTCACCAAAGGATGTGCCGTCTTTACGGGTCTGATAATCGAAATCGATCTCATAATTACCCGTACCGGGGGATTTGATCGTAAAGGCAGTCCAATATCCTGCAGGATAAGAGCGGACATCCCCTTCGCGAACCAAGACGCCAAGACGCAATCCTCTATACTTGTAGGTATCGTTACCACCAATGTAGTAGGTATTATTGACCTTATTGGTTTCTGTCTTGAATTTATCCAAATTGTCCATGGCATACTTCCAGGAAATATAGCCATCGTCATAATACTGCTCCAGCGCATCCAGATTGATCTGATCCGTAAGGACAGTACCGGGCATCTTAGCACCGTAAGCATTGGTCAAGGGAGAATTGCCAATTTCAAATGTATAACCCTGGGGGGTCAGTTCCACAGGTTTTGAATCCTCAGGCAACTCAGGTCTGTATACAGCATTATTGGTTGCAGTGAACTTGAGTTCATTAATGTGCATATATGCGCCTGCAGAACTGCCTGCCTTGGCATAGAAAACAACAGTATATTCGCTATTGTCAAATTTCATGATGCCCAAATCAGCATTTTGAACACCGGAGAAATCTGCGCTGGTACTGGAGAAATCCACGACCTGGCGAAGATTTTCGTATTTGATAGCGCCTTCCAACTGGCTCTTATCGGTAAAAGCGCCTTTGATCACATAAACTTCACCGGAGGACGTACCATCCTTACGGGTCTGATAACCAAAATCAATCTTATAGTTACCTACGCCGGGAGATTTAATGGTGAAGGCAGTCCAGTAACCGGCAGGATATGTACGGTTCTGACCCTCGCGAACCAAAACGCCTAAACGCAAACCACCGTACTTGTAGGTGGAATTACCGCCAAAATAATATGTGTTGTTAACTGTGTTGGTATCCTTTTTAAACTTATCCAGGTTGTCCATACAGAACTTCCAGGAGATAGCGCCGTTATCATAGTAATTTGACAAGGCAGACTCGTTCGCAGGATATGTCAGCGCAGTACCTGCCATATTACCGCCATTGTCGTTTACCAACTGAGAAGTGCCAACTGCGAAACTGTAGCCAATTGGATCCACAGCAGGAACAGGAGTCGTTGTCTCCACAGTTGTTTCAGGCGCAGTGGTGTTCGCCGGAGCAGATTCTGTTGCAGTGGTGGTTTCGCCCTCCACTTTCTCAACAAGGGAGAGAGTATCCAGGAAGAAATATGTACCGCTGCCTGCGCTGTGAATGACCAGCGTATATTCAGAATCCTTCAGTTCCAGTTCGCCCAAAGATCTTGTAGCATCCACATAAGCAGTGGTTGTGGTGCTGGTAACACCGGCGTTGTCAACACGGCTGTCAAAGCCGGAGGTCAAAGAGGTTGCGGTTGCCAGTTCAGCCTGGATGGCAGCAGGATCTGTAAGCGCGCCTTCAAGCAAATAAACCTTTACATCCTGGTTGCTTTCTTTGCGGGTTTGATAACCCAATGTTGCGACATAATTGCCTGCACCGGGAGATTTCAGGTTAAACGCAAACCAGTGACCGGTTGCATATTCTTTGCCGCCAGCAACCTTTGTGGCATGTGCAGCCAGACGGAGGCCGGACCAGGTTCCGTTACTGAAACCTAAATAACTCTCAACGGCGGAATATGCATCACCGACCAGCAAAGATGTGTTATTGGCAGCAATACGCCAATTCAACGCATCGTTGGTATAGGCTTGATCGATCTTCGTATCGGGTAATTTGTTATTATAAAAATAGTGGTTCTTGTAATCGGAGCCGGTCTTCTCGTTTGTGTTAGACTGGCTGAAATCATATACCACATTCTTTTTGGCAGCCGATTTCTGAAGTTCCATATCTAAGGATTTAACATAAATGTATGCCTCAGAAGTAGCAAGACGGGATTGGGTTGCCTTAAAGACGATGGTATAAGTACCAGCCATCAGTTCCTTTTTGCCGAGATTTGTCACCGCAGCTTCAATATCGTTGTTGGTTTTGGTGAAACTGACTTCTTTAAGAAGATTGGATTGCACCAAAGCAGCATCGATCGTATCAGCATCTGCATAAGAACCGGGCAGTAGATAAACCTCAGCAGCAGATGCGCCATTTGCTCTGATGAAATGATTTAAAGTAATATCATATTCACCGGCAGTTTCGACCCGAAGTTCCAGGGCAGTCCAGTGACCTGCAGGATAAGAATTATTATTCATCGCAGGTGTGACTTTAAAACCAAATCTTAAACCGCTCCAAGGATTTGTGTCACCGCCAAAATACAACATTTCGCTGACAGTATAGTTCTGTGTGCGGAAAGACTCGGCATTATTGGCAACATACTTCCAGTTAAGCGTGCTGTCGCCATAGTACTCAGCGATCTTGCCTGCAATTGCAGGAGAAGACAACTGGGCTTTTACAAAACTTGTGCCCGCAGATGTCTTTAATTCAGAATTCTCCAACTGAAAGTCATAAGTGACGACTACCGGCTCCTCAGCCTCGGCAGGCGATCCTCCAACGGCAACAACCGATGCAGGAAAGAATGCAAACAAAGAGCATAGAACAAGTAGCATAGCAATAATGCGACGATATGCTTTCATAATGGTTCTCCTTCCTTATGAAAATTGATATTTCCTTTAGATAAGTAAATTTTATCATTATCATTTCGCTTAAACAATTAGGAAAATCAAGTCAGCATGTTGTAAAATAAAGATTTATAGTGCAAATTACCTTGTTAAATGGGAAAAATTGTATCAAAACATAGGTATTATAGCAAAACACCTTATGAGAACAAACAAACAAATCTTCTCATAAGGTGTTATATTTTTACATTTTGTCTTTGATTTGCGCCTGCAAATGCATACTCAAAACAGCAAGAGAAGTTGCCATATTTTCATTTTGCACAAGAATATTCTTCTGCACTTCCAAATGTGTCGGCGCAAAATTCCAAATGGCTTTGATGCCGCAGGAAACCAGTCTGTCGCACACTTCCTGGGCAAATTTTGCAGGAACTGTGATAATGCCCATTAAAATATTGTGATTGACGCAATAGGACTCCAGTTCATCAATATGATAAACTGGTTTGCCCTCATCTGTTTCTGACGCAAAGGGCTGTATGTCAAATGCCGCCAAAATATTTAAGCCATACGCATCAAAACCGCTGTAACCCATCAATGCCTGACCCAGTTTTCCGGCGCCGATCAAAATGGCATCTGTGGTATTGTCATATCCGAGAAATTGACTGATATCGTCAATCAAAGCCTCACGCAGATAACCAACCTTCGGTCTTCCGCCGTCAGATACCATTGCCAGGTCTTTTCTCACTTGAACTTCGCCCATATTCAACGCATTTGCCAGTGCAGTAGCAGAAATATACGGAGAACTATCTTTCGGAATGCTCTTCAAATAGGAAAGATAGCCGGGCAAACGCTTTAATACCGCTTTTGATATATCTCTTGTTTTCATAATGAATCCCTTTCGATACGCACTTTTATCGATAAATCTTTTTATCGATTATAACATGTATCGAAAAAAATATCAAGTACAACTTGTCTGTCGCAATATCTCCTTTCGGAGTTTAAGCATAATTCTTTTCTCCAATCGAGATATATATGATTGGGATATCCCCATTATTTGCGCTACATCTTTTTGGGTCATTTCCTTACGGCCGCCTAAACCAAATCGCATAACCACTATCTCTTTTTCTCTGGCAGGCAGATCTTTCACCGCTTGCTTCAGCAAACAAATATCCACATCATCTTCAAGCGGTCTGAGTATCACATCCTCTTCTGTCCCCAGAATATCCGAAAGCAATAGTTCGTTTCCGTCGTAATCCATATTGATTGGTTCTTCCAGGGATATTTCAGCCTTCTGACCGGATGTTTTTCTGATGTACATTAAAATCTCATTTTCAACACACCTTGATGCGTATGTCGCCAACTTGATACTCTTGTCCCGACGATAGGTGCTGATCGCTTTGATCAGGCCGATTGTCCCAATCGAAATCAAATCTTCCAGGTTGATCCCTGTGTTTTCAAACCTCCTCGCAATAAAAACAACAAGACGAAGATTGTGCTCGATCAGCAGATTTTTTGCATCTTCACTCCCCTGCTCCATTGCATCCAACGCATCGGTTTCATCTTTTCCTTTCAAAGGAGGTGGCAGGATGTCGCTGCCACAAATATAATAGACAGGTTTTGTTTGTAACAGTCCCAGAAAAACAAGCGCGCGATTTAATCGAAATTTCATACATTACCTCCCGTTAGTGCGTAATATCCGTGTTCCCCATTCAATCCATTCGGTGCAAAAGCAACCAAGCGACTTCCTTTCACCTCACCTACACAAACATCCTCAAATTTATATGCAAGCAGCATACCGTTGGCGCAACCTATCGATTTAAAAGGAATCAACCGAAAGCCCAACTGCTTGTTTGTTTCCATGGCAGATACCGGCTCTGAAATCTGACTTTGTGTTAGACCAAGAAGGCGTTTCCCAATATCCGCGCCGGCAATGATCGCGCTGTGTCCGGTTATCGGATCAACAAGGAAATTTCCCGTATCCACAAGGGCGCGAAAGCGCACACATTTATCAGCATAGCGAATCTCAATATCAACATCTTTTTCATTTTTACCCCTCTGATTAGATAGTTTTATGATGCCAAGCACACATAGTGCAATTATAATTAAATTTGCAAAACCACTTGCATCAAACTGATCAGACAACATACTAATCAGCACCTGAAACAAAATATAAATGCTTACACCGCAAAAACATTGGACTGTCTTGTAAAAAGTTAGATATGAACACAGAAAACAAATTAATAAAGAAATGAAGAATCCTGATATCGGCTGAAAGCATAGATTTGAGAACAGCCAATTTAGAAAGCAGTTAAACCCGGCAAATACTGCACATTTATATAATGAACATTTACAGCCACTATAGAAGCCGGAAATCAACATCAACGCAAAATTAACAAGAATATGCAACAAAACCGCAAAATAACATATCGCCATCAGATAATCACCTCTGCAAGTTCAATATGCATTTAGTATAAATGGTGGATTATCAAAAAATAGTCGCATAAAAATTATAGTCTGCACCGAGATTCGCCCATAGTCAATTGACTTCTGCATCTGTATATCCATAACTAAAAATTGCGGCAGTTGATTTGCTCAACTGCCGCATTATAAAGTCGATTATTTCTCTTCACGAAACACAGACCGGATATTCTTCTCTGCCTTAAACCGCGGTGTCATGATCTCATGACCGCAACCAAGACAGCGAAGACGAAAATCAGCGCCGGTACGAAGAACAAGCCACCTTTTCTCGCCGCAAGGGTGTTCTTTCTTCATTGTTAAAACATCGCCTAATTGAATATCCATAAGATTCAATCCTTTTTAATTTGATCCCAGTATTGCTTTGCTGCCTGCTCCATTTTGTTGGGACCATATTCGTAATATTTTGTACCTACAAGTTCGTCAGGTAGATACTGCTGTTTTACCCAATGATTCGGATATGCGTGGGGATATAAATATCCCTGCTCCCGCTCTTGGGTATAGGTATCCACATGCACATTCTGCAAGTGTCGGGGGAAATCGCCGCCCTTCCCTTTTTTTACATCCTCCAACGCCGCATCAAGGGCAATATGCCCAGAGTTGGATTTGGGTGAGGTAGCCATCAAAACTGCCGCGTCTCCAAGGGGGATCCTTGCTTCCGGCATACCTAACATAAAGGCTGCATCCACGCAGGCTTTTACAATAGGAATAATGGTTGGATACGCAAGTCCAACATCTTCGCAGGCGATCACCATCAAGCGGCGACAAGCAGATTGCATTTGACCTGCTTCCAGCAATCTGGCAAGGTAATGTACAGCAGCATCCGGATCAGAGCCGCGGATAGACTTTTGCAGTGCTGAGAGCAGATCGTAAAAGTTATCACCGTCACGGTCGGCGCGCATAGCGCTCTTTTGGGTAACAGACTTAGCATCTTCGTAGGTTAGTTTGATCTTCCCGTCTTCCGGTCTTCCGGCAGAAAACATAACCTCAACAGCATTCATCGCTTTTCTCAGATCACCGCCACAAGCGCCTGCAATGTATTCCAGCGCCCCATCTTCTGCAACTGCTGTAAGTGCGTTTCTTTCCTCTAAAAACGCTACAGCCCTTTTGATCGCCTTCAAAGCGGCATCTGCAGAAATCTGCTTAAACTCAAACACAGTCGAACGGCTGAGGATCGCATTAAATACATAAAAATATGGATTCTCCGTTGTGGATGCGATCAAAGTGATCTTTCCGTTCTCAATATATTCCAGCAGAGATTGTTGCTGCTTTTTGTTAAAGGATTGGATCTCATCCAGATAAAGGAGCACACCATTGGGTGCCATAAATGTATCCAATTGGGCAACTATATTCTTAATATCTGCAGTGGATGCAGTTGTTGCATTTAACTGGTATAGTGTTCGGTTTGT
>JAZQBF010000113.1:0-1541 GCA_045545615.1 Faecousia sp. | reverse complement strand
CGTGTTACTACGGTGTTGTGGATCACGATTTTTGGCAGTTTTATGCGAGTTGCGGCTACACTACTGCTGATTCCTCCTATGCACATGGACGGTGTCTATCTTGGATTAGTCCTGAGTTGGGCTGCAGACGGCATTCTATCCGTGATTCTATACTTTTCTCTTTATCATAAGGAAGAGAAACTTCGCAAGATCATAGATCGGGCTATATGTAAATAACCGGTTGATTCAAAAAACTACGATATTTTTTCGGTGCTACGAGCCAGAAAAAGAAAACCACACCATTCGGTGTGGTTTTTCTTTTTATCCGGTTTGTGTAGCAAGCCTTGACCGACCTCCGGGTTCCCGGAGGGGAGCGATGGGAGCGCCGCCGGTGGCGGATGAAGCGACCTGAGCGAGTGGCAGCGTTGTCAGGCGGCGTTTTTGGGAAGACCGCAAAGTAATATTAGGTGGAAATTTTCATTTTTTGTGATATAATTGGTTTTGTGAACACGGATTATTGGAGGTTATCCTTTGAGCCCGACTTACATATCGATAATCATTATGTGGATCATTATCATCATGGTCCTGCTGCGCAACCGGAAAGCCGTTGTGGCAAGGCAAATTATCAAGAAAAGAAAAGTGGAGGGAAATGCCGAAATGAAAGAACTTGCAAAGAGATTTATTGGCAAAGAATGTGTCATTTCTTCTTTTGACGGAAATCACCAGTATGAAGGCATTATAAAAGAAGTGACGGACGGGGCGATCCTGGTGGAAAAGGAGGGCAAAATCGAAGCGCTCAACCTTGACTTTGTCATTCGCATCCGGGAATATCCCAGAAACAAAAACGGAAAGAAAAAGTCCATCGTATTGGATTGACAATACCCTGTTTTTTAAGCCGGAACATATATCGAGGTAACATTATGCAAACGACGATCAGACCGATGGTGGAAAATGACCGGACAGAGGTTATGGAAATGATGCGCCAGTTCTATGCATCCCCTGCGGTGTTGAGCAATGGCTCTGAGGAGATATTTGAAGGGGATTTTAATGGCTGTGTGGGCGAATCGCCTTATATTGAGGGGTATATTTTTGCAGATGGCGCTATCATACAAGGGTATGCCATGGTAGCCAAAAGTTTTTCCACCGAATTTGGAAAACCCTGTATTTGGGTGGAGGACCTCTATATCAAAGCGGCATATCGGGGCGCAGGCATCGGAAGCCGGTTTTTGCATTACATCGAAGAAAAATATCCGAACGCCCTGTTTCGCCTGGAAGTCGAGGCAGAAAACCGGCAGGCTGTAAATGTGTATCAAAAATGCGGCTACCAAGTTCTTCCCTATATGGAAATGAAAAAGTAGATGCTTCTTAACATATTTCATTCGCGCTTTGATGCCAATCATGGCACGCACCAATCAAATTCATAAAAAACACATCCACCGGCCTAGCCGGTGGTTGTCATTTTACGGGCATAGCCCTCTGTTCCTCGCTGACGCGTCAAACGCGTAAGTACGATCTGCCAACTGCGTAAGGACTGTTACTTACGTCCCGTAAACGGGCTGGTA
>JAZQBF010000112.1:0-4449 GCA_045545615.1 Faecousia sp. | reverse complement strand
ATTAATTAAAAGCTGCAGGCATTTTTTCATAAGGATCACAAAATTGCATATAATAGCATTGACAATATCACGATACCGTGATACAATAAACTTGAAAGGAGATGAAAGTATGCCTGTATTATCAAGGTTTTACGGAATCATTATTCGTATGTATTTTTTGCAAAAGGAACACAATCCGCCTCATATTCACGCAATCTATGGTGATGATGTGGCGGCAATTACCATTTCGGAAGGGGAAGTATTAGAAGGCGAATTGCCGAAAAAAGCGCTTGAGTTGGTGAGAGAATGGATCTCGCTTCATAAAGAAGAACTGCTGATGATTTGGGAAACGCAGGATTTTAAACATCTTCCCCCGTTGGAATAAGGAGGAACCAATGTTTCATAAGATCAAAAACATTTCAACCTTGCCGGATTATCGTTTGTGCGTTCAATTTGCGGAGGGGTGTACCAGATTATATGACATCAAACCGCTTTTTGATCGGATTCCGGCGTTTGAAGAATTAAAAGATCTGCGCTTATTTTCTGATGTTCGTGTTGATGTGGGTGGTCACGGAATCGTGTGGAACGATGATCTGGATCTGTCCTGCGATGAACTTTGGGAAAATGGGGCGGAGATCGATACTCCGTTTGACGGTTTAATGGCATTCAGCGATGCAACCTTTCTCTGGGATTTGAACGAAAGTACACTGCGCAAGGCGATTGCCTATGGAAAGTTAATTGATGGAGTAGATGTCTGTAAGTTTGGAAAACAGTGGGTCATTTCAATGGAAGCGATGAAACGGGAGTATGGAGACCCAGGAGGAAGAGATCACCGGACGTAATAGAGCTTCTTCGAAAATGAGACTTTACTTCCCCAAAGGCTTCATCAAAAGCCTTTGGGGAAGTTTTTACCCGTTTTTCAAAAAGTGCAAAAAACGAAATATTTTTGCCAATGTCACAAAATGTGGCAAACGAACAACATAAGGATATATGCAATCTTAACAAAAGGTGTTAAAATAAATTAAACTTTTTATTGAATGATGAAAAAGTACCCCCTTTTGATGAGAAAAGCGGTAAAAGGGGCACTTCGTCATTTGTAAAAATAGGAAATGTTCAAAAATATTCTTAAGGAGGTAAGAACTTTGAACAAGAAAAATTGGATTTCCGCACTCCTGGCAGTGATGATGGTCATCTCCATGATGGCTTGCATCGTCGTGCCCGTAGCAGCGGAAGAGTACACCTTGCCGAATGATGCAGTCAATGTATCTACGGTAGCTGCGGTCGAAAGTGGCGCGCAGAACTATAAGATGGAATCTATTGCAGACTTGGTTTATGTAATGAACCATGCTTCATACTTTGATGTAAATGATACCATCTATTTGGCAAATGACATTGATACGGAAGATTATGAAGGAGGCAGTGCAGCGTTTAAGACCGCATATGAGGCGGCAACCTGCACCGGAACGTCTTATTTTTATCCTTCCATTGATGGATTGGGGCATACCATTTATAATTATCATGCAAATCGGTCTGTCTTTGCCAATCATAGCCCTAGAAATAACGGTTTTATCAAGAATATTTCTTTCGTAAATGCCGAAGCGGCTACAACTGGGCATCAGGGTTTAGTGGTTTACAGACCGGAGTTATCTGTGAAGAATGGTGCTACCACGATTATGGAGAACATCCATGTTAAAAATGCTAAGATTTCTTCCAGTAGCGGGAACTCTGCGTCCGTCTTCGGATATATTAATACCGGCGATATTAAAAATATAACAATTCGCAATTGTAGCGTAATCAACACAGAAGTAACTTCCACCTCAGAGTATGGTGTTGGTATTTTGGTGGGGCGCGGCAGAACCGATGGTGTTCTGACTTTGGAAAACATCTTGGTTGCCGGATGTACTTTAAATAACTCCGGTAGAGCAAAAGAAGGCGGCGGCTTGATTGTTGGCGACACCGTACAAGATGACCCTTCTACTGGATCTGCAACTTATACCAACATTGGTATTTTCAACAACACTACAGTTTTGACTAAGTCCACTTTAGGCACTATCGAAACCAGCGGCGCTGCTGTTTTGACCAATGTTTATGGAAAGGAGAGTACTTCTGACGCATCGAAAGTTACAATTAATGGCATTTATGCTGCCGGCAATAAAGTACAACAGTATGACGGAAGCGTAGTTCCTTTTGACCGCATTTTGACATCCGGTAAAAATAAAGGCGCCAATCTGCTGGGCTATAGTAACATTAAGACGGACGGCATTGCTAATGTAATGGTCAAAGGATCAGGGAGTACCAGCTTGATCGCAGCCGATAGCAGCACGATGGATGCAAGTTACACCATGTGGAAGACCGGTCTTGCTGATGCCGGTTGGGGTATTGATACTACCGGAAACTTCACCTATCTGGCAGCCAACGAGAAGGCACCTGTTGCAGTTTCCTTTACTGTTGATAGCGAAACAACTACTTATTACACCGATGTAAACGGCAATCTCCGTGTAACTGTCGACGAAAACGGTCTGCCTGTTTTGGCAGATACTGCCGCCATCGCCGCTTTGAGCACTTCCGATTGGAAAGCCACCAACGGTGAGGCTGTGAATGCCGGTGCCGATTGGACCAAGGTGGTTGTGGACGAAGATACCGCATACAACGAAGTCACCCTGCCTCCTATTGCAATCAAATTGGATAAAGAGACCTACAGCAAGGGCGAAATCGTTACCGCTACGGTTTCCTTGATTGAAGGCGCCAATCTGGCAGCTATTCAGGTAGGCTTTACATATGATGAAGCTGTTCTGGCTCCGGTGACTACCGGCGAAAATGCTTTAAAACAGTATGATGTTGTTAACGCATCCGGATTTTTGGCGCAGTCTGAACCGGTGGCTGCATCGGATAAAGTAGTGTCGGTTTATGCAGTGGCACCCGATAATGTAGCAACTGCAGCGGATGTTTTCACCATTAAATTCCGCGTAACCCAAGATATTGCTTCTAAAGCCACCGCTTTGGCGTTGACTGCTAAATTGGAATATGCATGTTCCATTGATGACAATGGTACAACCGAAAAGACTGAAGCAGAAATTGCTGCTTATACCGAGTTTGCAGTAATGGCTGATATCCAAAACGCACAGATCGAGGACTACAGCCATATCACCACCCCTGCAAGCGAAGCTTATTGGGGAGACGGCGTTTCCGAATATTATATCGACAGCGTTGGTGAATTGATCAGAATGAACATGGCATATGTTCAGGCGAGATATGGTAAGTATGGATATAACACAGGTGATGGTAGACGTGCAAACGATAATTTTGAGCCTGATGATGTTATTTACTTGACCAACGATTTGGATATGTCTGATTGGGATTATCAATCCTTTGCTACCTATGAAGAAGGAGTTGGCTATATTCCCGAAAAGATTTTTACAGTTTCAGGTTCAGCATACACCTATATTGATAACACATATACGCAAGCATTTGAAACACAAGAAGAACTTTTCTCTGCTCTCTATACTGGAATGGTTTTGCAAAATGATTCCGCAAAAATGTGGGCTTTGAACCGGTTCACTTTTGATGGCTTGGGTCATACGATCTACAATTATACGGCTCATTGTCCGTTCTTTAACAATAACTTTGTTGGTATCATTCGAAACTTGACCTTTGAAGGGGCAAATGTTACAAATAAAGTACTTACTGAGACTGGCGTTACTGTTGGTCCGGCGATTTTGGTTGGTGGATCAACATATATTACACTTACTACAAATGAAGCAGACACTACCGGATGGACGCAAAATAAGTATGCACTGACTATTGATAATGTTCATATCAATAATTCTGTATTGAATGTAACTGCGGGTGATACCGCCGGATTGTTTGTATGTTCAGTTAATCAGCAACAATATAAATATAAACCGGTTCATATTCAAAACTGTTCTGCAGTTGGATCCAAAATTATCGGTAAGGATGTTACAAATGTAAGTGGCTATGGTTTCCTTGCCGGAAGACTATCTGCAAACACCACCTGGGTGGAGAATGTACTTTTTGCTGACTGCTTGATTACCACCGGTGGAAATACTTATCATTCGATGTTGGTAGGTAGTGGTGCGGACAATACTAAAGGTTGGACTTTCCACGATGTTGCAATGGTAAATTGCGAACTGGTTTCTCCCACTGCTACTGCGAATAATGTAGGTATTATCTCTAGTTTAAAGCAGAATAGTTCTAGTGTTAGTTTCAAAAATATTTATGTTTCAGGTAATACCTTCGCCACAAAAGAGGCTGGAGAAAAGACGCCTGCAACCAATCTCTTGGTATTGCCCGGTGCGGTGACGAATTATTCTAAAGTTCCCACAATGAGCAACATCGTTGCGGATGCTAATGTGGTCAATGCCATCTATTGGACGGCAGATACCACCAAGAACAAAGCAGTAAACGCGAACAAGTCGGATCGTAGCCATGTCGTTCTGTGAGCCAAGGAGT
>JAZQBF010000111.1:0-2218 GCA_045545615.1 Faecousia sp. | reverse complement strand
CACCATAGGGGCAAGGACGATGGCGTTATTCTCTTTTACAACGATCCGCTCACCCTCTAAGTCAAAGCGGACACTGCCCTTTAACACGAACAATATCTCATAGCAGTTATTACAGTGGGGGCTATATAACTGCTCGTTGCTGTAATCCGTATATTTCAATGCCGTATGCAACCCGGAACCCATCCAGGTTTTGGTCTCGCCCAAATACTGCGCCACAGCCACGCCCCCTTTCCTTTTCTGTCATTATACTCCAGAAAAAGCCCGTTTTCAAGAGGCAAAAAACATTTTTTATTTCCTTTTCCGTTGCAGATGCAAGAGATTGCTGGGCATTTATTTCCCTTTTCGTACTTGATGGGGCGTTTTTCCAAACTCTTTTCTAAACAGATCGATAAAATAACTGGTATCGCAAAATCCCGCCTCATAGGCGATCTGGGTCACGCTCATATCCGTACGAAGCAAAAGTTGCCGGGCATCCTGCAGTTTGCGCATATTGCAGTAGGCGCGGAGGGTTCTGGGATTATTTTCGTTAAATAAATGGCTGATATGGGATCGGCTTCTGGAAAACTCCTTGCAGAGTGTATCTAAGGAAAGATCCCGATAATGATCGTTTACATATTGTAAAATCAAATTATATTCACTGTCACGCTCCGGCACAAGATACTGCAAAAGACATTCCACCATTCTTGCCAGGGGCGGCAGAAGCGCCTGGAGCAATTCCTTTGGCGCATCCTGCTGCAATGCGCTTTCCCACAGTTTCTGTCTGTCCGGATCGAAATGGCTTCCCCGGTATCCGCTGGCGGCAACATATCCCATTGCCGCGCCATCTATGTAAATGCCCTGTATGTATTCCAGCACACCGGCGTGGCAACTACCGGAAAAAGCCGATTCCCGGGCGCATTTTGCAATGACACGCTTCTGACAGCGAAGACACCTTTCCAGCATTTGGCTTTTTACACTGATGCAGTATGGGTTTGTGTGGGCATTTACCGCCAACAGTTGAGAAACGGCCTCGGCCGGCAAATTTTGAAACACCGAGCGCTTAAAGTGGATGCTTATGTGCAGATTCAACCGGGATAAATAGTCTATATAATTTTGAATTTGATGTAAAAGTTCTTGCATATTTTCACCTTATTTGCAACATTCTTATATTTTCTTGTATTTTCACTCTATTATTACCGGCATAAATACAGTATTATTGTATCATAAAATCTAACGAATGCAACAGAGAGGTGCTTTTATGTTACAGCGTCAAACAATTTCCTGTGATCTTTGCGTTGTGGGCGGCGGTCTTGCGGGCATTGGAGCGGCAATTTCTGCCGCAAGAGCGGGTATCCGGGTAGTACTGATGCACGAGCGTCCTATGCTGGGCGGCAACGCCAGTTCTGAGATCCGGATGTGGATCTGCGGCGCGCACGGGGAGAACAACCGGGAGACGGGCATTTTGGAAGAGATCCAGTTGGAGAACATCTACCGCAATCCCACCAAAAGTTACGCCGTGTGGGACACGGTGCTGTATGACTTTGTAAAGCGGGAAAAGAACATCACTTTGCTTTTAAACTGCGCTTGTATGGATGCCAAAGTACACTCCGGGGAATATGCCCACGGCAGAACCGTTCGCATCCGGCAAGTTACCGGCTATCAGTTGACCACCCAGCGGTTTATAGATGTAGAGGCAAAATTCTACTGTGATGCCTCCGGCGACTCCATTTTGGCGCCGCTCACAGGCGCAGACTTCCGCATCGGCAGAGAAGCCGCTGCGGAATTCGGCGAAGATTGCGCCACCAAAACCGCAGACAATATGACGATGGGTATGACCTGTATGCTCCAAGGTCGGGAGACAAACCGCCCCGTTTCCTATGTGGCGCCGGAGTGCGCGATCAAGATCACTGAGGAAGATTTCCGGAAGAAGAATCGGATGCCTAATGTGTATGCGGACACAGAAAATTACTGGTATCTGGAGTTGGGCGGCGACCGGGATTCCATCGGCGATACGGAAGTTTTGCGTGATGAACTGCTGGGGCTTGCCACCGGCACTTGGGATTTCATTAAAAACAGCGGTCTCTTCCCCACTGCAAACTGGGAATTGGATTTCCTGGGTTTCCTCCCCGGCAAGCGGGAGAGTCGGAGAATGATGGGCGAGTACATCATCACCCAAAAGGACATTTCCCAGGGCAAAGTCTTTGAAGACGAAATTGCCTACGGAGGATGGCCTCTGGAC
>JAZQBF010000110.1:0-7809 GCA_045545615.1 Faecousia sp. | reverse complement strand
AGAAAGCAATTAAAAGCGTAATATAGATAGGTAGATGCCATTTTATGCGAAAGAGGGCACTTAGGATACGAATAGTGTTCGGTTCAAAATGTGAGTGTGTGTCAATAGCTATCCATTGCGCAGTTGGCAGAATAGGATTACGCGTTCACGTGTTACGCGAGGAACAGAGGGCTATGCCCGCATATGAAGAACCCCCGGTTTTACCGGGGGGTTCCTTTTTTATGTTGTAGTGGACAAAATCCGGAAGATATGATATATTTTAAGGTGATATTCTATAGCATCAATGCCTTGTGGCATAGGAGGCAGGTAATTATGGGCAAACTGATCGTAATCGAAGGAACAGACGGGTCCGGCAAGTCTACGCAATTTGGACTTTTATCAGAGCATTTGCAAAAGGACGGCGTGGAATTTAAGCACTTGGTGTTTCCCCGGTATTCTGAACCCAGTTCTGCGCTGATCCGGATGTACTTAGGCGGCGAATTTGGCAAAAAACCCACCGATGTCAATGCCTATGCGGCTTCTGCTTTTTATGCGGTGGACCGCTATGCGTCCTACAAGATGGATTGGGGCAAGTGGTATGAAGATGGCGGCTTGATCCTTTCTGACCGGTATACCACATCCAATGCCGTCCACCAGGCGTCCAAGGTAGAAGGAGAGGCGCAAAAGGAATACCTCCGTTGGCTTTATGATTTTGAATACGATAAATTAGGTCTGCCCAGCCCGGATTTGGTGATTTACCTGGATGTTCCTACGGACTATACGGAGAAAATGCTCCGTTCCCGTGAACAGTCCACCAATACCCACGCAGATATTCACGAGCAGGATATGCAGTATTTGGCAACCTGCCGGAGAACCGGCAAAACCGCCGCCGCCTACTACGGCTGGAAGGTGATCGACTGTGTCCGGAACGGAGAGATGCGTTCCCGGGAGGATATTCACGCAGAGATCTTTGAAGCGGTACAAAAATGCTTGGAGGAAAAATAAATGGTTTATATGTTGCTTGGCACCGGCTTTGAGGAAACAGAGGCGATCGCACCGCTGGATCTTCTGCGCCGTGCAGATATTCCGGTTTTGACCGTAGGTGTTACGGGAAAAACTGTTTTTGGAAGCCATAACATTGGCATTACCGCGGATATTACTTTGGCGGAAATGGATCTGACCGATATGGACATGATCGTCCTGCCCGGCGGCTTGGGTGGCGTTGCCTCTGCCCGGGCAAGCAAGGAAGCGCTGGATGCGCTGAAATTTGCCTGGGAGAATGACAAGTTTGTAGCGGCTATTTGCGCCGGACCTACTGTGCTTGCGGATCTGGGCATTACCAACGGACGTAAAGCCACCTGTTATCCCGGTTGCGAAAGCGGAATGGGATCTGCGAATATGATCCCGGATCAGGCGGTAGTTATGGACGGAAAACTGATCACCGGTACATCTGCCGGTTGTGCGGTAAAATTCGGTCTGGCATTGATCGAAGCGATGAAAGATAAGGAAACAGCCCGGCGGATCGCAGATCAAATCGTGATCCGTTGATTGGAGGGAAGACTATGAATAACGAGCATAACGAGCAAGATATTTCCCAGGAAGACTGGTGGGGAACTCTTTTAAACACAGATGATGAAAACGATCTTACCAGCCCCGACGAAATGGAACTGGAGCGGATCGTGCAGGAAACATTGGCGGAAAACTGGTCCGATACACCTGAAAAGATCCAGCCGGAAGCAGAACCGGAAGTTCTGCCCGTGGAAGAATCCGAGATCGACGCGACCCAAATGTTTACCAAGCAAGAAATGCCGGTCATCCAGTCAGAGCCGAAGAATGCGGTGCCGATCCTGGATGATATGGACGAGGAAATCGCAAAATTTGTCCAGGCAGAGGTAGAAGGAAACGATATCGATCTGCCAGCAGAAGAAGTGGTGATACCGGAACTGGAGGAAGAACCGGCGCAGGAACAAGAACCTGAGCAGGAAAAACCGGTCCAGGAAGAGAAACCCCAAAAGAAGACCCGTCCTAAAGGCAAACGAGGCGACCTGTTTGGTATTCCTCACTTGTTGGCAACTGTTGTTTGGCTGGCAATTATCTTGATGATCGGCGTGACACTGGGCCGCTATGCCTGGATGTGCGCGGCAGATCTGCTTGCTTTCGGCAAAGAGCCGATAGAGGCATCCATTACCATTACCCAGGACGATGATGCAGCCTCTGTGGCAAAGAAACTGAAAGAAGCAGGCTTGATCAACAATCCCTGGCTGTTTGAGCAGTTTGCCGACCTGACCGGCAAGGGCGAAGACATCAGCGTGGGAACATTCCTGTTCTCCGATACAGTGGTATACGACTACAATGCGCTGATCAAATCTATGATCGATTACGGTCCGTCCACCGCTGTTGTGGAAATTATGTTCCCGGAAGGCTACAACTGCGCACAGATATTCCAGTTGTTGGAAGAAAATGGCGTGTGCACGGTTGCGGAACTGGAAGAGTATGCATCCAAGGGCGAACTGAAGGATTATTGGTTTCTGGACGGTGTGCGACGCGGACACAAATATTGTCTGGAAGGCTATTTGGCGCCGGATACCTATTTGTTCTATGTGGACGATGAACCCCAGGCGGTACTGGAAAAATTCCTGGACGAGTTTGACGATCGTATTACCGATCACCTGCGTCAAAAGTATATTGAACTGAATCAGCGCCTTGCCAGGAATATGGAGGCAGAAGGCTACGGCAGTTCTTATATCGCAGAGTGTCAGTTCTCCTTCCACGAGGTGGTGATCCTTGCATCCATTATTGAAAAGGAAACATCTGATGTGCGGGAGAGTTATAAGATCGCCTCTGTATTCTTTAACAGACTCTCTGATCCTGCAGATCATCCCTACTTGGGTAGTGACGCAACCATCCTTTATGCGGTGGATTACTACAACAAGGGCGAATTGAATACCGATGCGCAGATCAACGCAAGTCCCTATAACACCTATACCTTCAAGGGCCTTCCTGCCGGTCCGATCGCAAACCCCGGTCTGAACAGTCTGGGCGCAGCGCTGGATCCGGAGGATACAGATTTCTACTACTTCATTTATGATGAAGAGGCAAAGGAACACAAGTTCTCCAAGACCCTTGAAGAACACGAACAATGGAACAGTATTTTGGACAAAGATGACTAAGATAGAATTATTAAGTCCCGCCGGGGATATGGAACGGCTGAAAATGTCTGTCCTTTATGGCGCAGATGCGGTCTACCTGGCAGGAACAGATTTTGGTATGCGCTCTTTTGCGGGTAATTTTACGTCGGAGGAATTGCCAAAGGCAGTGAAATTTGCCCACGATCACGGCGTGAAAGTTCATGTTACAGTGAACACAATGCCCCGGAACAACGAGGTAGTCAAACTGCCGGCATATCTGGAACAACTCCAGGATGCCGGTGTGGATGCTTTGATCCTTGCGGATATGGGCGCATTTACCCTGGCTGGCAAGTATGCCCCCAAATGCGCCCGCCATATTTCCACCCAGCAGTCCATCGCTAACTATGAATGCGCTAAGGCGTGGTATGATCTGGGCGCTGAGCGAGTGGTTCTTGCCCGGGAATTGAATCTTGAGGAGATCCGCACCATCCGGGAGAAAACCCCCAGGGAACTGGAAATAGAGACCTTTGGTCACGGCGCTATGTGCGTCAGTTACTCCGGCAGATGTTTGCTGAGCAACTATATGACCGGCAGAGACTCCAACCGTGGCGCTTGCGCCCAGCCTTGCCGCTATCAGTATGCATTGGTCGAGGAAAAACGCCCCGGTGAATATTTCCCGGTTTATGAGGATGAAAAGGGAACCTACATCCTTAACTCCCGGGATATGTGTATGATCGACCATCTGCAGGATCTGCAGGATGCAGGGGTTGACTGTATCAAGATCGAAGGCAGAGCAAAATCCGCCTACTATGCCGCCATTGTCACCGGCGCATATCGCCATTGTATCGACGATGTGGCTGCAGGCAGGGAAATAGACCCGGTTTGGCGGGATGAGGTGGAGCACGTATCTCACCGTATTTACTCCACCGGCTTTTACTACGGCGAACCGGGACAGTATACGGAAAATTCCCGTTATATTCGCCAGTGGCAAGTGTGCGCCATCGTTGAAGATTGCGATGAAAACGGTCTTGCGTTATGCAGCCTGCGGAATAAATTTGCCGCCGGTGATGAATTGCAGTTCGTAGGACCGGATACCCGACCGGCTTCATTTGTTGTACCGGATATGAAGGATATGGATGGACAGATTTTGACCGAGCCGAAAACGCCCCAAATGAAATTCTATATACAACTTCCCGGAAAAGTGCCGGCTTTTACCATTTTGCGTAAAGCGGTTGACCTTTCCGCGAAATAAAAAAATGGAGGAATTCTTATGAGCAGAGCAGACGAAATTTATCGTGCAACGTGCCTGGATATTTTGGAAAACGGTTTTTATGATACGGATTTGGAAGTCCGCCCCCGTTGGGCAGACGGTACGCCTGCCCATACTGTGAAAAAATTTGGCGTTGTCAATCGCTATAATTTGAAAGAGGAATTCCCGCTGATGACGCTGCGCCGTACATACTGGAAGTCTGCTTTGGACGAACTGCTGTGGATCTGGCAGAAAAAGTCCAACCGCATCTGTGACTTAGGCAGCCATGTTTGGGATGAGTGGGCAGGCGATGACGGTACCATCGGCAAGGCGTATGGTTACCAACTGGGCGTCAAGCATCAGTATAAGGAAGGTATGTTCGATCAGGTGGATCGCGTGATCTATGACCTGAAGAACAACCCCGCTTCCCGCAGAATCCTTACCAATATCTACACCTTTGAAGATCTCCACGAGATGAATCTCTATCCCTGCGCTTATTCTATGACTTTCAATGTCTCCGGCAATACCCTCAACGGCATTTTGAATCAGCGCAGCCAGGATATGCTTACCGCCAACAACTGGAATGTGTGCCAGTATGCGATGCTTTTGATGATGATGGCGCAGGTTGCAGGCCTGGAGGCAGGCGAACTGGTCCACGTGATCGCCGACTGTCATATCTACGACCGGCATATTCCCGCCGTAAAGGCAATGCTGGAAAACGAAGGCTATCCCGCACCTAAGGTTTCTTTGGATAAGAGTATCACAGACTTCTATGATTTCACCAAAAACAGTTTCACGGTGGAAGATTATCAGTTCCATCCCTTTGATTTCGAAATTCCCATGGCAATCTAAAGATGTGTCATTGCGAACCAGTGACCGTGTCACTGGTGTGGCAATCTGCACGCAAAAAGGAGATAATTATGGAATTGATCGTAGCAGTTTATGACGATTGGGGCATCGGTAAGGACGGCACACAGCCGGTAGCCTTGTCCGCAGACCGAAAATTTTTCCGCCAAACCACCCGTGGGGCGGCGGTGATCGTAGGCAGAAGAACCATTGAGGACTTTCCCGGTCAGCAGCCATTGCCCGGCAGAACCAATATTGCCCTGACCCGTAGCGGTAAAGAGATCCCCGGGTTTGTGGTTTGCGACAGTCCTGCGTCTGCCGCGCAGGTGGCAAAGAATTATGAACATACTTTCGTGATCGGCGGCGGCAGTATCTATCGGCAAATGCTGCCTTTCTGCGATACCGCCTATGTGACCAAAGTCCATATAAATCCGGAGTCGGATACGTATTTCCCTGATTTGGACAAAGATCCGGATTGGAAACTGGAAGAAATACTGGAAACCGGTGAGGAAAACGGTATTTCTTATGAGATGTGTTTATACAAGAGAATTGCATAAATCAAGGGAGTGCAGTGTATAAACTGCACTCCTTTTGTATAAAATGCAAAAAAATTCCTGATAATGAATGTATAGTTGTGTAAGTATGCCAAAAAACAAAAAAGGGGTTGACAGAACACATTTCCCGTGGTAGTATATTGAAAAATTGAATCGCTCAGATAGAGGCGCGGGTTTCATCAGTACCCTTCGCAAGGCCAGGCAGCCGCGAAAGGGGAAAGGGGAGACCGCCGAAGTGGGAAGGACGCCTGAATCCAACCTGCTGGGTCGTCAGAGAATATCTGCCGGACTGTCACAACTTTGTGAAGCGCTATCGAAGCAGTGTGGCAATGTTTTTATTTTTGCTTTTACTGTCGAATCGCTTGACGAAGCGGTTCGATTTTTCATTATGCGGCAAAGCCGTAAATAAAAAATCCGAAATCAGGAGGAAAAAACAATGAGAAGAATCGTAGCAATGACCCTGGCAGTTTTGATGATGCTGGCAATGGCAGCCTGTGGCGCAGAAAAGCCCGCATCCGGCGTAGAAGACGGTGTTTTGACTGTTGGTATGGAATGCGCATACGCACCTTACAACTGGACACAGACCGATGACAGCAACGGCGCAGTACCCATTGCAAACGTGGAAGGCGCATACGCAAACGGTTATGATATTATGATGGCAAAGAAACTTTGCGAAGCCAACGGCTGGAAGTTGGAAGTCAAGAAGTTGGACTGGGATTCCCTGGTACCTGCTGTTCAGAACGGTGAGATCGATTGCGCCATTGCCGGTCAGTCTATGACTGCTGAGCGTGACGAGGTCGTTGACTTTGCCGGTCCTTACATTTATGCATCCATCGTATGCCTGGTTCGCAATGATTCCGAACTGGCAGGCGCTACCGGCATCAGCCAACTGTCCGGCACTTGCACATCTCAGCGCGGAACCATTTGGTATGACACCTGCCTGCCTCAGATCAAGGGCGCTGACATTCAGACCGCACAGGACACCGCTCCTGCAATGCTGATGGCAGTCAACTCCAAGACCGTTGACTTTGTCTGCACCGATATGCCCACCGCGCAGGGCGCAGTTGTTGCTTATCCCGATCTGACCATTCTGGACTTCTCTGGCAACGCAGAAGATAATTTTGAGGTTTCCGATGAAGAAGTGAACATCGGCATCTCTGTCCGTGACGGCAACACCGTTCTGCTGGAGGCTATGAACAAAGTTCTGGATCCCATGAGCGCAGATGATTTCAACAATATGATGGCTGAGGCTGTTAAGATCCAGCCCATCGAGGAATAAAATTGTCAGATATGCGGAAGCGTTTTCGCTTCCGCATATTGGCGTATTTTTAAGGAGCAAAGTATGAACGTATTTGTCAAGTTGGCAGAGGATATCGCAAAACTGTGGGAAAAGTATGCAGGTCTATACTTAAACGGCGTTTGGAATACGATTTCTCTTGCGGTCATTTGTACCGCTGTGGGCTGTATTATCGGCTTGTTCTGCGGTGTTCTCAATACGATCCCTTATACCAAGAATGATAATATTATTAAGCGCATCATTCTTCGTACCATCCGGATATGCAACCAGATCTATGTGGAAGTGTTCCGCGGCACACCTATGATCCTGCAGGCGGTGGTGATCTATTACGGTCTGCCGTATTTCACAAACTATGCTGTGCAGTTTACCGATGTTTGGCTGTGCGCATTTATCGTTGTGTCTGTTAACACCGGTGCTTATATGGCAGAGTCTGTCCGCGGCGGTATCATTTCCATCGATCCCGGTCAGACAGAGGGCGCAAAGGCCATCGGTATGACCCATTGGCAGACGATGCTTAATGTGATCCTGCCCCAGGCGCTGCGCAATATCCTGCCCCAAATCGGTAACAACCTGATCATCAATATCAAGGATACATCTGTTATGAGTATCATCGGTTTCTCCGAGTTCTTTGATATTCATAAGAGCGTGGTTGGTACGACTTATAAGTATTTCCCCTCTGCGGCTATTGAAATGGTTGGCTATCTGTCCATGACACTGATCGCATCCTTTTTGCTGCGTATGTGGGAAAAGAAGATG
>JAZQBF010000109.1:0-21657 GCA_045545615.1 Faecousia sp. | reverse complement strand
CCGTCTGTATCATATTCACCGGGTACCAAAGTCAGCATACCGGTGGTATTTTCAGAAAAGGGCTTATCCAGCGGTAGAGGTTCGGTGGTGAAGTTCGGATGATTTTCTAAAAAGCGTTCAACAACACCTTCATTCTCTTCTCGGATAAGGGTGCAGGTAGAGTACATCAAAATGCCGCCGGGGCGAACATATTCCGCCTGCTTTGATAAAATTTGCAGTTGCAGTTGGGGCAGTTGCTTCATCGCGTCCGGATCTTTGTAGCGTATATCCGGTTTTTTCCGAATAATGCCATAGCCGGAACAAGGCACATCAGCGATCACAACATCCATTTTATTATGCCATTGGGCGTTGTCCGATGTTGCATCCTGCAGATTACTCTGAATGCTGGTAATACCCAAACGCTCTGCTCCGTTTTGAATCAATTTTGTTTTATGGGCATGCACATCACAGGATTGAATACTTCCCTTGCCCTGCATCAAAATTGCTGCCGCAAAAGACTTTCCACCGGGGGCAGCGCAACAATCCAGCACATTACAAGGTTCTTTGATGCCTGCGCACAAAACACTCAGTTTTGCCGCTGCATCCTGGACATAATAGAGTCCCTTCTGAAAAGATTCCAGTTGCTCAATATCGCCGGTGCTGCGGATCACCAAACTGTCAGCAAGCCACGGGTGTTCCTGAACATGAACTCCCTCCTGCTCCAACATTTGGATCAAGTCTTTTTTCATTATCCGAAGCGTATTGATTTGGATCACAGTGTCCGGAATATCGTTGTTAGCCTGCAGCATCGTTTCCAGGCGTCCTTTTCCTATATAGTCACACAGGACATCTATCAGTTTTTGTGGGTGACTGTAGCGGTCAGCAAGGCTTACCGGTTGTTTTAACGAATTGCAGGAGCGAATTGCATTTCGCAGAACTGCGTTCACAAGACCGGGCGCATTACGCTGATTGCGGCAATATTTCTTTGTTAGGTAAACGGACTCATTGACTGCAGCAGACTGGGGTATCTTGTCCATCATAAACAATTGATAAAGTCCTAAATGGAGAATATCTCTTACAACGGGCTGCAGATCTTTGATTTTACCAGTTAGTAACTGCTTTAAATAAAAATCAAGTTTTCCACGGTTTTGAAGCACACCGTAGCACAGACGGGCAGCCAGCGCCCCGTCCCGTCGGTCAAGATCATCTCTGCGAATATACTCTTTCAAAACGCCATTGGACCAGGCGCCATTTTTTCTGCAGGCGATGAGTGCGCTAAGCGCTGTATCTCTTGCACCCATTTTATGCCTCCAACGGGTGACCACGGAAGTAATCCGGCGCACACATCCGCTTTCCGCCTTCCGCCTGCAATGTTTGAATCTCAATAACACCTGTGCCGCAGGCAATGCGAAGTCCGGTTTTCGTCAGACCGAGCAATGTTCCGGGCGTTGCAGATGTATTTTCATTTACAATCGCTGTGGAATAGACTTTAAACCGTTTGCCGGCGATTTCTGTGGTTGCCACCGGCCATGGATTTAAGCCGCGGACATGATCGTGGATCTGCTGGGCAGACTTTCCCCAATCAATCGGGCTCATAGTTTTATCAAGCATCGGTGCAAAGGACACCATAGATTCATCCTGGGGCACGGCGATCGCATCGCCATTTTGCACCTTGATAAGGGTCTCTTTCAACAGATCCGCACCCAACACAGCAAGACGATCCAGCAATTCACCGGCAGTTTCGTCCGCACCGATTGGTGTCTTGGAAACGCCAATAACATCGCCTGCATCCATCTTTAACGCCATATACTGGGCAGTGACGCCGGTTTCTTTCAACCCATCCAAAACCGCCCACTGATATGGCGCAGAACCTCTGTAGGCAGGAAGAATGCTTGCATGTATGTTGATACACCCTTTGGCGGGAATATCCAAAACGCTCTGCGGCAGAATCCTACCATAGGCAACGACCGCAATCACGTCCGGCTTCAATTCTCCCAGTTGTGCAACAACGGATTCATCTTTAAAGTTATCCGGCTGGAAAACCGGAATATCATTGGCTAACGCAACCTCCTTTACAGGAGAAAACGCCATTTTCATACCACGGTTTTTCGGTCTGTCCGGTTGGGTATAAACACCAACAATATCAAATTCGCCTTCAATCAGTTTTTTCAGGCAGACTGCGGCAATATCCGGTGTGCCCATAAAAACTACGCGCATAGGATCCCTCCGAAAATTTGTTATTCTACTTCCAACTCGTCTTCAGACAGGAAGCGTTCCATGACTTCGGTATAAACAATACCGTCTAAATGATCCAGTTCGTGACAGAAACACCGAGCGATCAGTTCTTCGCCCTCTGCTTCATACCAATTACCTTCCCGATCCTGGGCGCGAACCTTCGCATAGTAGGGACGCTTTACAAGACCGTATTTTCCAGGGATGCTCAAGCAGCCTTCAGGACCTTCCTGCTCTCCAGTTGTTTCCACCAGAGTCGGATTCACCAATTCCAGGATCTCATCCCCTATGTCTACCAAAACGACACGGCGCAAAATACCTACCTGGGGAGCAGCGAGTCCCACACCACCGGATTCAATCAGTGTTTCACGCATATCTTCGATAAGTGTGTGCAGACGACAATCAAAATTAATGACCGGCTTGCAAACTTTATGCAAGGCAGGTTCTGCATCGGTTAGTATTTTACGAAGTCCCATATTGATTCCTCTCTTTAGTCAAAACCGTTTACATCAATAAACGCAGAGACACCACGGTTGATTCTATCTGTTGAGAATTGTCGCAGCAAAGATGCAAGCAATCCCCGAACAGACTTTGTCATGCGGCATCTGAGGGTTAATCGATAACGGAAGTTATAATTTATCTTCGGCACGGGGCAAGGCGCAGGTCCTAACACCTCACAGTGCTCTGCTGCATATTCCGGCAAAGCCATACAACTACGCAGACTATCCCGGAATTTGACCGCACCGCGAAGTACAGCGGTTTCATCCAATCCGGTAAATGTAACAACAACATGGTCGCCAAAAGGCGGACTCTGTTGAATTTTCCGGATACCGATCTCCAGTTCATAGAACCCATCATAATCTTGCTTTGCGGCAAGGTTAATGATCTGGTGCTCCGGCAGCATCGTCTGAATAATCGCTTGTCCGGCTGTATCGCCTCTACCGGCCCTGCCCACCACCTGCGTTAGCATATTAAATGTGGTTTCGCCTGCACGATAGTTATCCATAAACAGGCCAAGATCCGCATCCAACACACCAACCAGAGTAACATTTGGCAGATTTAAACCCTTGGCAACCATTTGCGTGCCAATTAAAACCGGCGTTTTATTTTCCGAAAAATGTTCCAGGATTTTTTCATGGGTATTTACAGCGCTGACCGTGTCCGTATCCATACGATCCACATCCAGATCCGGGAATATGCAGTTTAATTCCTGCTGAACTTTCTGTGTGCCGGTGCCAATACGTTTCAGCGGTCCGCCACACTTTGGGCATCGTTCCGGTGCCGGTTGCGAATAACTGCAATAATGGCACATAATCCGCTCATTTGCGCTGTGATATGTGAGTCTTGCATTGCAACGAGGACACTCCGGTGTTTCTCCGCATTCTATGCAAACAAGCGCACGGCTGTTTCCACGACGATTCAAAAACAGAATGGACTGTTTGTTATTATCGGCAGTTATGCGAATAGCATCCTGCAGAGGATAACTCAAACTGGCTGCATTTCCCTGCTTCAGTTCTTCCCGCATATCCACGATCTGAACATCCGGCAAAGGTCGCCCGTTGTAACGTTTCTTTAAGGTGTAAAGTTTATAAACACCGTTTTTTGCATAATACATTGTTTCTACCGACGGGGTGGCAGAACCAAACAATACCAGCGCCTGCTCTTTGATGCCGCGCCACAGCGCAATATCTTTCGCAGCATATCGAGGCGCATTCTCCGATTTGTATGAATGCTCCTGCTCCTCATCCAAAATAATTAAACCGGGATTTGGACAAGGCGCAAACACTGCTGAACGTGTTCCAACAACAACGCCGGCTTCCCCACTGCGAATCCGTTTCCATTGGTCATAGCGCTCGGTTGCCGGAAGGCTACTGTGTAAAACAGCAACGTTTTCACCAAAATACGCAGCCATCAAGCCAAGCAACTGGGGCGTCAATGCTATTTCCGGAACAAGTAACATTGCCTGCTTTCCGGAATCCAAGCACGCCTGAATCAGTTTGATATAAACAGAAGTCTTACCGGAACCGGTGATGCCGTAAAGCAAGGCGGCACCGGGTTTCGGCTGCTTCATCTGTTCCAAAAGTCCTTCAAAAGCAGACTTTTGTTGTGCATTCAGCACCAAGGGACCATCCAGTTTTGCAGGAATGATCTCACGGCAGCGGAGAACTGTGCGTTCAGATAAGGAAACAAATCCCAAATCAGCCAATCTTCTAACTGTTGCTGTTGAAGCGCCGGTAAAATAGGAAATGTCCTTTACAGAAGCGCTACCTACTGAGCATAACAGTTCCAATACACTTCGTTGCATGGCAGCAGACTTGGGTCTCTGCGCAGCAAAGGCAAGGGCATCTTCTGCAGACACCGCCAAAGTTGCCAACTGCTCAGTCTTGTCCGATGTGCGACGGAAATAATCTGTTTTTCCGCAGATCCATTTTTTACGAAGCAGATAACTGATCGTCTGTTCAAATGCATCCGCATCTGCAAACAACTGTTGCAAGGCGGTTGCATCCGCAGTTCCGCCGCATTCACTCAGATATGCAAGTACTGTAACTGCTTCTTTTTTACGCGGTATTTTATCCAACCAAGTGCGGTCATCGGTAAGGGAAAAGGTATCGCGGGTGCGAAACCAAAGTCCCGCCGGAAGCATTGTGCGTATAGCATCGTAGAACGTACAAAAGTAACGTTCACGCAAGAATGCCGCAAGACGCAGCATCTTATCAGACAACACAGGACTTTCATCCAAAACCTTTTCGACGGATTTCAGTCCATCTTGCGCGCCGTCTTCTACAGATAAGACAACACCTTCTGTGCGTCGATTGCTTCTGCCGAAGGGCAGTTGCACACGCATACCGGGAACCAAAGCCATATCTGCAGGCACAAAATAGGAGTAGGGCTTGTCAATTGCGAAATTTGCCGCATCAACAGCAATTTTTGCGATCATACAACCCCTCCTCTTTTTGTTTATTGCATATACTCTTCTTTCAGGCTGGCAGAAAGTTTGCCGTCAGCAACTTCTTGAATCGCCAGAGTAACCGGCTTTTCGGTCAATTCCTCCTGGAATTCTTCTGCCTCTTCGGCAATGCGGCGGGCGCGCTGCGCCACTACATTCACCAAAAGATAACGGCTATCCACATTTTTAAGCAAATCTGCTACAGGGGGGTAAAGCATAATTCATTCCTCCAATTAAATTGCATTCGCAATAATTTTTAATATTTTATCTGCACAGTTATCAACGTTGTCGTTGACAACGATGTGATCGTACTGTTTGCTTTGCTCCAGTTCCCAACGGGCTCTTTCCAGCCGAAGCAATATCTGGGATTCGGCAGTATCGCCTCTGCTGCGCAAACGCCTTTCCAATTCATCCAGAGACGGTGGCGCAACAAAAATCAAAATCGCATCGGGACATTCTTTTTTTACATTAAATGCACCATTGGGCTCAATATCAAGAATAACACTGCCCAAAGCAAGTTTTTCTGACAATTGTTGTCTCGGCGTGCCGTAGTAGTTATCCATGTGCGCGCTGTATTCGATAAATGCGCCACGTTGTATCATATCGGCAAATTGCTGTTTTGACACAAAATAGTAATGGACCTTGTCCACTTCATTGGGTCTTGGTGCGCGGGTGGTGGCAGAGACAGAAAAAAGCAAATCATCCCGCTGCTCCATCACTTTACCCAACACTGTACTTTTACCAACACCAGATGCTCCGGAAATTACAAAAAGTTTGCCTGCCATCTCACTGCCCTACGCTTTCATTCCATCTTTCCGCTATTGCATCGGGTGTCAAAGCAGAAAGGATCACGTGGTCCGTATCCATGAGTATCACAGATTGCGTCTTTCTTCCGTAAGAGGCGTCGATGAGCATTCCCCTTTCCCGCGCTTCCTGCACAACACGTTTGATTGGTGCAGAATCGGGATCCAATACAGATAGAATCCGACTTCCGGCAATCATGCTGCCAAATCCAATGTTAATCAGTTTCATAAACGCCTCTTATTCTATGTTCTGTGTTTGCTCCCTGATTTTCTCCAACTCCGCTTTAATATCCACAACGATTCTGGCAAGGCGGACATCGGTACATTTAGAGCCGATGGTGTTGGCTTCTCTGTTCATCTCCTGAAGCAGGAAATCCAACTTTCTGCCGATGGCACCGCCATTGTCGAGCATATCGTTCATCTGCTGCAAGTGGCTGCGAAGGCGAACAGTTTCTTCATCCACGGCAACTTTATCTGCAAAAATTGCGGCTTCTGTAAGAATGCGGCTCTCATCTATAGCCGTATTTTCCAAAACCTCACGGAGTTTTGCCTCCAGGCGGGCGCGGTAATCGGTAACAGTCTGTGCGTTACCCTGCTCCACCTGAGATACCAGATTCAGAATTGTATTGCTGCGGCTACGAAGATCTGCTGACAAAGCCTCTCCTTCGGTAGCGCGCATAGCATTATAGTTTGTCAGCGCATTATTTACAACTACCATCAGATCAGCAGCCAATTGCTCTTCGTCTACCTTCGGCTTTTCAATGGTAAGAACTTCCGGCAAGCGGGAAACGGCAGTGACGCTGATATCATCTGTGATACCATATTCTGCGACCATCTGTTTCATCGCATTCAGATAGCCTTCTAAAACAGATCTATTCAGTGTGATCTGCGCTTCTTCTCCACCTTCTGAGGTAAGAGAAATGAATACATCCACTTTGCCTCTGGAGACAGAGGCTTTCACAGCCTGTTTGACAGACTCTTCTGCAAAGGTCAACATTCTGGGCAACCGGACAGAGCAATCCAAATACCGATTGTTTACTGAGCGCAATTCGACAGTAAATTCCCGCCCGTTATGCGTCTCCACCGCGCGGCCGTAGCCGGTCATACTTTTAACCAAGATGATTATCTCCTTTTTGCATTTGTATTAAAATGCAAGATCAATTTTTACTAGAAACCTTAACGGCAATTTCTTCCGGACTTTCCAAAATAAAAATCTCATCCACATCGGTATAATCCGCAGAAAGTGTAATACTCATCGTAAGTATTTCCGTTTTTGAATTGATGCTGTTTTTACTGATGGTCACAGTGAAATCTTCTTCCGTGATCTTTTCAACGATGTCCTTTGAGCCACGAATTTTTATTGTGATTTCCTTTTCCGCCGGCTCGACCTTATAGTTTTTGGACAAGTTGTTCCATTCTTCCAGGTCCTTTGTGGGGATCTTGATTTCTTTGGTCGTTACATCAGAAAACATGATTTTAACCGTTGCTGTGTTGCCCTCAGATGTTTCGTTGATAACCTGCGGTGGCAGCACAAATTCAATGGGTTTGGTAACTACCATTTCCTGATCCACATAATCACCCAAATCGATAACATCCACAAGTGTTAAAGAGTTCAGACTGGCGAGAATGGACTCAGGACCGGAAACCTGAATGGTTTTGGGGAAGGTTTCAACCGTAATATTTTTCTCACTTGCGCCATTACCGGCTGTTACAGATGCTACCAGTTCGACCTCTTTTACATACACGATCGGAACTGTAACCCGAACACGGGTAATATCCACAGTCAAAAGATTGCTCTCAATTTGGTTGCCATCTTTATCACAAAGAATATACTCCAGTTCGTCCGTTTGGAAAGTTGCCTTTTGATCTGTAACATCCACATTGACAACCGCCTTGTCAACAGAATCCACAACGGACTTTGCGCCGACGATGGGAATCTTGGGATAGTCAACCGATTCTTTTTTCTTCAGGTAGTTTTCAGGCACTTCGCCCTGGAACTGTACAACAACCGGAACTTCTTTGGCGACCCGTTCTTCCACACGGAGACGAACTGTACCGGGATCCTGGCTGTGAATGGTGATCGCATTATCCGGTATATCACCAGGGAAACGAACATCATAAACAGCATTCATTGTACCTGCTGCATCGATCTTCGTAACATCAACAAGAATAGAGATATTTGACTTATTCAGTTTATTTAAGTCAGAGCGATTGCCAATCAACTGCAGTGTAACTGTAGGTGTTTCGTTGTCTACGATCATCAAACCCCGCTCTTGCAGAACATTTTCGCCTTGCAGTTCCACAGAAATACCGTCTATGGTTACATCGGAGTCGGGACTGACAACTGTTATCACATAAACCCAAAGCGCAAAGGAAACAACAAATGCCAAAAGCAAAGAACCGATCTTACTTTTCATTATCGTCGCCTCCTTTGTCCTTCTTCTGCAACTTCTGACGAAGTTTTACAACAATATTCTCTTCTTTTTCTTCCTCATCGCTGCACAATTCGTTGCGCAGAAGCCGCTCCAGTGTCTGGGGCGCAAGGTGACGCTTCAATACGCCACCGACAGCCACAGAGATCGCGCCGGTCTCTTCCGATACGATCACAACAACGGCATCCGACAACTCGCTCAAACCGACACCCGCTCTGTGACGCGTGCCAAGATCGGAATGTAAGTGAGAACTGTCAGAAAGAGGAAGCACACAGCCGGCTGCTGTGATCCGGTGATCGCGAATAATCATCGCACCATCATGTAAAGCCGCTCTGGGGAAGAAGATGTTACGGATCAACTGCTCAGATACAGCAGCATCGATCATTGTACCGGTTTTAAAATACTCATCGAGACCATTGTCCCGTGCAAGTACGATCAGCGCGCCAATTCGTTCATTGCTCATCACTTCACTGGCTTTCACGACCTGGGTGATCACCACATTCATTTCCTGGTCAAGGGCATCTTTACTGATAAAATTCTTCAGTTTGACACTTCCAAGATGATCGAGCATTCTGCGAAGTTCAGGCTGGAAAAGAATGACTAATGCAAGCAATCCAACCGTAAGCAACTGATTCAGCAAAAAACTGATAGTATAGAGTTTAAACTCTGTAGTAAGCCACGCCGCAATCAAAACAGCAACAACGACTTTCACGATCCGCGCTGCGCCGGAGGACCGAACAAGGGGCATGCATTTATATATGAGTAATCCTACCAAAAAAATATCCAGATAATCTGAAAAACGCATTCTGATGATCTGTTGAAAAAAGGATTGTATACTCTCCATATTGCCTTTCCTCCTTCGAAAAATATATCCGACACACATTGTGTGTATAACAAGCCTATTATCCATACTATTATAACGGAATGGCATCATAATGGCAATAGGAATTCGAAATATTTTTATTTAATTTACAATATTTCCAACGGATCTCAGGAAATAATCTACCTGCCTGATTGTGTTACTATGGCAGAAACTGACCCTCACAGTTCCCGATTCCAAAGTTCCTGCACTTTCGTGTGCAAGCGGCGCACAATGCAGACCGGCGCGTACACAAATTCCGCTTTTGGCAAGTGCGTTTGCAAAGGACTCGCAATCCACATCCGGAACAAAAGAAACTGTACCCAATTGATACGTTCCAGCAAATATTTTCATTCCTAAAGTCTTGAGTCCATCTATACAGCGCAGCATAAGCCGGTGGGTTGTTTTTTCTATATGATCGACGCCGACTTTTTGAATATAAGAAACACCGGCATGCAAACCGGCAATTCCGGGTACATTTAATGTCCCCGCTTCTAAACGCTCCGGTAAATACTGCGGCATTTCCATGTTTCTTGATGAACTGCCTGTTCCGCCATAAAAAATTGGCGTAGTATCGCCTTTGCAAAGGAGCACGCCTGTTCCCTGCGGACCCAGCAATCCTTTATGACCGGGCATGGCAATAAATTCTGCCCCCAATGTTTTCATATCTATAGGCAAATAACCTGCAGACTGCGCTGCGTCAATTATAAAGGGGACCCGGTATTGCCAACAGAGTTTTGCCATTTCCGCAATCGGCAAAATATAGCCAAATACGTTAGAAACATGTGTAAATATTGCGGCATCTGCGCCCTTATTTAATGCATCTTCCCATTCTTCCAGCATATTGCGCTGATCAAATAATTTTCTGCCGGCAACAAGTATTTTCGCACCTATGGCGTGAAGCGGTCTGATTACCGCATTGTGCTCAAAACCGGACACCACAACAGTAGCGCCCGGTTTTATCAGCGACTTGATCGCAATATTCAGACTATGGGTGCAATTGGATGTGAAAACAACGTTCTCCGGTTCGCAGGAAAAGAATTGTCCAAGCCGTTCTCTGCAATCATAAACCGTTTTCTCTGCATTGGCTGCAACCGGGTAACCTCCTCTTCCCGGGTTTGCGCAGGTATGCATCGCTTTCTGCACGGCTTCATACACTGACGGCGGCTTATAGAAAGATGTTGCGCCACTATCCAGGTAGATCATACTACGATTTCCTCCATAGTGCCATTGTCCAAACGCAAATATATTTTGCGAAAAGGAACACTTTTCTCCCGAAGAAGGTCTATGCTCACATATAATTTATTCTGTGGAACCCGCAGACTATATCCACAACCTTGTTCCTCCATCCATTTGGGTGTGCGGACGATGGTACAATTTACGCCGGATGATTTTAATAATCTCTCCGCTTTTTGTGCCGGTGTAACCGAGCGAAAAGTAACAAAACACATTTTCATACAAAACGACCTCCCGGGATAACCTATGTCCGGGAGGTCGAAATTGTGCGTAATTTGATTATGATGATTTAATTTTCCAGAAAATATATCCGATTGATGCGCCCAAAATATTCAAGATCAAATCGTCAATATCCAGGCTGCCAAGTGCGGTTACATACTGCACCAATTCCACAACGATCATAAGCAGCGTAACTGCAAGGATAGTTTTAAAATACCCACGAAAACGACTCCATATTTTCGGCAAAAGGTATCCCAATGGCACAAAAACCAAAATATTTCCGAATAAATTGATTATTGCATGGGTACGGTAGGTATCATTTTGAAGAAGTGTAAAATAGAGCAGTATCGTTTTAAACGGCGTCAGGTTGATAGAAATTTCCGCCGCCCGTCCCCATCTTTGCCCAAACAGAAGCCAAAACATAATGGCGCAATACAGCAAAAACAGCAGCCGAATAAATGGATGTCTATTCTTTTTCATCGCAATTTTCCAGAAGGCACACGGCGTGGCAGGACATACCTTCTCCACTTCCGGTAAACCCTAATTTTTCTTCTGTAGTTGCTTTTACATTGACTTGTGAAAGATCAATTTTCAATCTGTCTGCGATATTTTTCTCCATTTGGCAGATGTAGTCTTTCAGTTTTGGTTTTTGCGCAATCATTGTAACATCAATGTTGCCAACGCGGTAACCGGCCTCAATGATTTTCTCGCCGACAATGCCCAAAAGCATCCCGGAATCAGCGCCTTTATAGCGCATATCCGTATCAGGAAAATGATAACCAATGTCCCGGAGTCCTGCCGCGCCCAACATCGCATCCATCACAGCATGAAGCAATACATCTGCATCCGAATGTCCGTCCAGGCCCAATTCATAAGGAATCTTTACACCGCCAAGAATCAAATCCCGACCGGCAACAAGTCTGTGGACATCATAACCGTGACCAATTCTCATACCATTTCCTCCAACAGCATTTCCGCTACTTTCAAATCGATAGGTGTGGTAACTTTCAAGTTTCGCTCGTCGCCTTCTACGATTTTTACTGACATACCAAGAAGTTCGACGGCAGAACAATCGTCTGTGATTGCTGCCTTTTTTCTTTTTGCATTTTTCAGCGCTGCTTTCAAAAGAGATTTATCAAAAACCTGCGGTGTTTGAATTGCAAACAGTTTACTCCTGTCCGGTGTCGAATCAACAACGCCACCGGTCACGATTTTTATGGTATCCTTTACCGGGATACCTGGGGCGGCTGCTTTATATGTGTGGGCAGCCCTAACAGTTTTATCAATAACCGTTTCCGAAATTAGCGGTCTTGCGCCATCGTGTATAGCGGCTAATTTTACTTTGCCGGAAAGCGCCCGCAAACCGTTGCTAACAGATTCCGTTCTGTCCTTTCCACCGGCAACAACCGTGATGACTTTATCAAAACCTGCGCATAGATCCGTCACCTGGCGGATCAAATCATCACGGGTAACGATCACAATTTCCCGGATCACGTCGCAATTTTGAAATGCGCGTACTGTTTTGACGACCATTGGCTCACCGCCAAGGGATGCAACAACTTTGTCGATTCCTCCCATACGAGACGCATTTCCGGCAGCAACGATCACAGCGCCACAATATCCAACTGGCAGCAATTTTCGCAAGCAGCGGGTAACTTTTGTGATAGCCATAGTTAAAACTCCATAACTAATTTCTTAAAATATTCACCGCGAACCATAAAGTTCTTAAATTGGTCAAAAGCCGCACTGGCGGGGCTCATCAGCACCACATCGCCGGAACTTGCTGATCTGGCGGCAGCATAAACCGCATCGGTAAAATCCTTGCAATCCACGATGGGCAATTCTGTTGGATCGTATTCCGGTGAATTCTCTACCGCTTTGCGTATCTGCGGTCCGGTAGCGCCATTGACAAAAAGCATTTTCACATGCGCGCAGATCTCAGGTCCTAACACATCATAGGGAATGTGCTTATCATAACCGCCGGCTATCAGGATCACTTTCTCCGGAAAACTCCGCAAACCGGCAATGGTGCGGCTAGGAGAGGATGCGATAGAATCGTTATAAAACCGCACGCCATCCTTTATGCGGACAAGTTCAATACGGTGTTCCACACCACCGAATGTACGGGCAACCTGGCAGATCGTATTATCGTCAACAATACCATCAACAGCCAAAATCGCTGTCATATAGTTTTCGATATTGTGCACACCGGGCAGAAGAATATCCTCTGCTGTCAAAACAACTTTATCATCTTTAAAAATCTTACCATCTTGCAGGTAGACATCCGCAATGTTCTGACGGGAGAATTTTTTGGTAATACCATTGCCCACAAGTTCGTTTGTCAATTCATTATCCCCGTTTACTACCAGTAAACCGGAGGTATTCTGAAACCGATAGATATTTTTCTTCGCTTCCACATACTCTTCCATATCTTTATGGACATCCAGATGGTTCGGCGAAAGATTGGTAATAACCGCCACATCGGGACTGCAAGTCATATCCATCAATTGGAAAGAACTGAGTTCCACAACAGCATAGTCGTTCTCCGTCATTTGTCTGCACAAAGGCAGCAGTGGTGTACCGATATTGCCACCAAGCCACACAGTTTTCCCCGCTGCTTTCAACATTTCGGAAATCAGTGTTGTAGTCGTAGTTTTACCATCAGAGCCGGTAACAGCAATGATTTTGCAGGGACAAAGTTCGAAACACGCCTGCATTTCGCTGGTCACCTTCGCGCCGTTTTTGCGCAACTTTTCCAGCGCAGGGTTAGCCGGGTGCATACCGGGTGTGCGGAAAACCACATCTGCAGTTAAGTTATCAATGTAACCCTCACCGATGCTTAATTTGCATCCCATTTTTTCCAGATCCAGCACTTCCAGATCCAGTTGTTCTCTGGGCGTTCGATCACAGCCAGTTACATCACAGCCAAATTCTAACAGAAGACGCACCAAAGGGCGATTGCTGACCCCAAGGCCAAAAACAGCGATCTTCTTTCCTTTCAAATTGGAAAAATATTGATCAAAGGTCTTCACACCTAATCACCTCACAAATTCTATTATATAGTATATCCTCTTAACAGAAAATTTGCAAGACATTTGACAATTACGGGTCTATGCGATACAATAATCCGGCAACCAGGTTGGACAGCCGCGGCTGGAATGTGAAAACATCCAGGTGAGGAAAGTCCGGGCTCCATAGGGCAAGGATAACAGGTAACGCCTGCCGGGGGTGACCCCAGGACAAGTGCAACAGAGAGATACCGCCGACCATCACGGTCGGCAAGGGTGAAAAGGCGGTGTAAGAGACCACCCGCCCCATGGGAACATTGGGGTGCTGTAAACTCTATCCGGAGCAACGCCGTGGAGGGACATAAGATTGGCCCGATCGTCCCGAGGAGGCGGCTTGATCCTGCGAGCGATTGCGGGACTAGATAGATGGCTGTCAAGACAGAACCCGGCTTACAGACTTGTGTTGTGATAAAATACCCCGCCAATCGGCGTTGTTTTTTTATTTGATTGCTTGTATCATACGGCGCAAATCAGATATTACTGTTTGCTTATCCTGATCCGGTATATAGAAATGTCCTGCATTACGGAAAACCCGCAATTCTACATTGGGAATATCTTTAAAATACTTGGCAGAATGAAGAGAAACCAGTTCATCCTTTCCTCCAAAGTACACATTGCAAGGTATGGATATATTCATAGCAGATCTACGGCATTTCCGACACAATACCAACAGTTCGTAAAATCGCGGAAGCCATTTCGCATACTGAAAGATCCCGGGTGTTAACCCAATACTGAGATCTTTTATACACGCCGCTTCATGCGGATTCTCACTATCTACAATTCCTTTTGTAAAGCGGATCGAGCGTCCAAGCATCGTTGGTTTTACCCAGGGATACAGCGGGACATTCATAAGAATCACCCCTTTTATCTTGGGATAGTCAGAAAGCGCATCCATAAGTAGCAGTGTACCCATAGAATAGCCGACAACCAGTATACTGTCGTACTTGTCGCTGATATGATCCAACACTTCCCTGGTCTGCGCCTTCCACTTTTCCATAGAAGTTTCTGCAAACGCATCAACTGTACTGCCATGACCGTCCAGCAAAATGTTATAAACAGACCAACTGTCGTCAAATTCCGGGATCAACCAATCAAAGTGACGCGGCGTACTGCAGATACCGTGAATCATAAAAACTGCGCGTCTTGCTCCCGGTGTATCACAAATATAAGAACTGTGCATACTGAACACTCCGATTATAATTGTGTATCAAAAACGATATTCCATTACACCAACAGAATTTTTATTTAATTTCCTTGTTTTTCTTTTCCTCAATCTGCACCAAACCGGCAACATCGGATACAGGCAAAGAAAATGCGATACCCTGGGCCTTTTTGTCCATACCCATTTCTTTATACAGGGCGTTCAGAACCTTGTCGCGAATATCTTTTTCCACAACCATCATCAAAATTTCTTTTTCTGCGTGGATGGTAATTCCAAAAAATGCCGCTTCTTTTTCACGGGCAACGCCTCTGGCGTTCAAGATCGTACCACCTCTGGCGCCTTGCTCCCGCGCAACGGACATTGCATCCTCAGCAAAGCCAGCATTTACTATGGCAAAAATCACTTCATGGTTATTCGTTGTCATCCCAGGACCTCCCTTCCCTGCTTGTTATTACTTAAAAATTGGTACATATTCACGCCGATAACACTACTGAGCGGGACTGCAAAAGCAATTCCCTTACCCTTTTTGATGGTGTTGAATTTCTCTTCCAGGCATTTCATTACCGGATCGACCATATCTTCACGGACAACGCTGATGATCACCGCCTTATGGATATTCAAGCCCAACAGATCGATCAGGTCGGAATGCGCCGTGCCTATACCGTTTGTAACCATTTGGCAGTTGACCTCAAATTGGCTCAGCACATCTAAATAGAATTCAGCCTTTTGGCGATCGACAACTGTAAAAAGGAGTTTTAATTTTTTGATTGCAGATTCATTGATCGTATTCGCCATATTCACTCCTCCTTACATAAAATTGATGATCTGCTGGTCATCCGCATCCAAAATTCGTTTCATTGCCCGGCGCTCGTTGATCTTATTGGATGCGATTGCCTTAAAACCAAGAAGTTGAATCGTGATAAGCGGCGCCATAGCAACAAGAGAAACAACGCCAAATGCATCCCGAAGGACAGCATTGGAACCTTGCACACCCATACAAGCACCGATTGCAAAAGGTAAGATAAAACCAGATGTCATTGGACCGCTGGCGACACCGCCGGAGTCAAAGGCAATTGCCGTATAAACCGGCGGGACAAAAAGAGACAATGCCAAAGAGATAAAATATCCAGGAATAATGTAATAGATCAGGGAAAAATCAAAAATGATACGAATCATAGACAGCATAATTGCTGCGCCAACGCCAATACACAAACCCAGCAACATAGACCGTTTTGTAACATAACCGCCGGTTACTTCTTCAACCTGGCTATTGAGAACATGAATTGCAGGCTCTGCCAGGACAACCAGAATGCCCATAATGAGTCCCAAGGGGATCAAAAGCCATTGATTCATATTCGCAATCAAATTGCCCAGTTTGTAGCCGATCGGCATAAAACCTACTTCAACAGAAGTTAAAAACAACACAAGACCGACGTATGTAAACACAACGCCAACGCCGATGCGGAATAGATTTCTCTTGGAAAGATGCAAGAAAACCAATTGACACGCCAAGAAAAATGCTACGATCAATCCAAGCGCGATCGCGACATTCTTTGCAACTGTCAGCATAGTACCAAAAAAGGAATGAGACTGAATCGTATATTCATATTTCAGTTCGCCACCAGAAAGCAACCCCAATACCAGCACAGCCAAAATCGGACCGATAGAGCATAGTGCTACCAAGCCAAAACTGTTTTCTTGGGATTTGCGATCGCCTAAAACGCTGGAAATACCAACGCCCAACGCCATAATAAAGGGAACGGTGATCGGACCGGTGGTAACGCCACCGGAGTCAAATGCCATTGGGAGCAAGGCAGTCTTCCCCTGTTCGGACAGCATCAGCGACAATGCAAACAACAGCATATAAAACAGCATAAGGATCGTGCCGAGCCGGCGCTTAAATACAATGCGCAAAATGGCAATGATCAAAAAAGCGCCAACGCCGATGCCAACTGTATATTTTAATACTTCTCCGTTCATCACGGAACTGACTTGATTGGCAAGTACTTGAAGATCCGGTTCCGCAATTGTGATGAGAAGACCTAAGACAAAACAGACTGTCAAAAGCAAGAGTAATTTCCGTTGTCTGGAAAGACCAGCGCCAACATGGGAGCCCATAGGTGTCATCGCCAGATCTGCACCCAAGTTAAATAAGCCAATGCCTACAACCAGCAATACCGCGCTAACCGTAAAAGTGAGTATTTCCTTGGCAGAAAAATCAAACCAGGGAAGCAACGCCAACACATAAACGATCAATGTAATCGGAAGCGCAGAGATCAATGCTTCTACTATTTTTGAACGCAGTTCTTTCAACTCATCACCTACTTTCCTTCTGGATACTTGTATTATAACAGGAAAAGATGAATATTCCAACAACAAAATGCTGGGAATGTAAAAAATCCCCCAGTCCGAAGACCGGGGGATATAATCTATTCGATTAGCGAATTACTCGAAGATCTCGGTAACAACGCCGGAGCCGACGGTACGGCCACCCTCACGGATAGCGAAACGCAGGCCCTTCTCGATAGCGATGGGGGTGATCAGTTCAACATTCATATCAATGTTATCGCCGGGCATGCACATCTCAACACCTTCGGGCAGGGAGATGATGCCGGTAACGTCAGTGGTACGGAAGTAGAACTGAGGACGATAGTTGTTGAAGAAGGGAGTGTGACGGCCGCCTTCTTCCTTGGACAGCACGTAAACCTGGCCAACGAACTTAGTCAGGGGGTTGATGGAACCGGGCTTGCACAGAACCTGGCCGCGCTCGATTTCCTTCTTATCAACACCACGCAGCAGAGCGCCGATGTTGTCGCCTGCTTCAGCGTAGTCCAGCAGTTTGTGGAACATTTCGATATCGGTGACAACAGTCTCCTTCTTCTCGTCCTGCAGACCGACGATCTCGACCTTGTCGTTCTTGTTGATCTGGCCACGCTCAACACGACCGGTAGCAACAGTACCACGGCCGGAGATGGTGAAGACGTCCTCAACGGGCATCAGGAAGGGCAGATCAGCCTTACGGTCGGGAGTGGGGATATAGGAGTCAACAGCGTCCATCAGTTCCTTGATGCAAGCATACTCAGGAGCAGAGGGATCGTTAGACTCGGAAATCAGAGCATTCAGAGCGGAACCCTTGATGATGGGGGTGTCGTCGCCGGGGAACTCATACTCGGACAGAGTCTCACGGATTTCCATCTCGACCAGTTCCAACAGTTCTTCGTCGTCAACCAGGTCAGCCTTGTTCATAAAGACAAGGATATAGGGAACGCCAACCTGACGAGCCAGCAGCAGGTGCTCACGAGTCTGAGCCATGGGGCCGTCGGTAGAAGCAATAACCAGGATACCGCCGTCCATCTGAGCAGCACCGGTGATCATGTTCTTGATATAGTCGGCGTGGCCGGGGCAGTCAACGTGTGCGTAGTGACGTGCATCGGTCTCGTACTCAACGTGAGCGGTGTTAATGGTGATACCACGCTCGCGCTCTTCGGGAGCCTTATCGATAGCAGAGTAGTCCTGCATCTCAGCCTTGCCCTGCATAGCCAGGAACTTGGTGATAGCAGCGGTCAGAGTGGTCTTGCCGTGGTCAACGTGGCCGATAGTACCAATGTTGACGTGAGGCTTGGTTCTTTCAAATCTTTGCTTTGCCATTTGAAATTTCCTCCTGTTTGTGAATTGTTATAGTTAATTTTTTGTATTACGATTTTACGCACTCACAGAGTAATTGTACTACAATGTTTCTGTAAATACAAGAGAAATTTTATAAAATTCCTCTAAAATTAGCCCTTGGAACGCTCTTTGACGATTTCTTCGGTCTTAGACTTGGGCAACTCAGAGTTATGACTGGGTTCCATAGCATAGTTACCACGGCCCTGGGTCTTGGAACGCAGGTCGGTGGCGTAACCGAACATTTCGGCCAGAGGCACATTGGCATCAACCTGAACAGCACCGGTACGGGTGATCTGGCCCAGAATGTTACCACGGCGGGCAGTGATGTCGCCGATAACAGTACCCATGTACTCATCAGGCACAGTAACGGAGACTTTCATGATGGGCTCCAGGATTGCAGGATTTGCCTTCTTGCAGGCTTCCTTGAATGCCATAGAACCGGCGATCTTAAATGCCATTTCAGAGGAGTCGACCTCGTGATAGGAGCCGTCGAACAGGGTGACCTTAACATCAACAACGGGATAGCCGGCCAAAACACCAGCCTCCATTGCGCCCTGAATACCGGCGTCAACAGCGGGGATATACTCCTTGGGAATAGCACCGCCAACAACAGCGTTGACGAATTCGTAACCCTTACCGGGCTCGTTGGGCTCAACACGGATCTTAACGTGACCGTACTGGCCCTTACCGCCGGACTGACGGGCATACTTGGTATCCTGCTCAACTTCCTTACGGATAGTTTCTTTGTAAGCAACCTGAGGTGCGCCGACATTGGCTTCAACCTTAAATTCACGGAGCAGACGGTCAACGATGATCTCCAGGTGCAATTCACCCATACCGGAGATGATGGTCTGACCGGTCTCGTTATCCGTGTAGGTGCGGAATGTGGGGTCCTCTTCTGCCAGTTTGCTCAGAGCAATACCCATCTTCTCCTGACCAGCCTTGGTCTTAGGTTCGATCGCAACAGAGATAACGGGCTCGGGGAATACCATAGACTCCAGCATGATGGGATGATCCTCATCGCAGAAGGTATCACCGGTGGTGGTGTTCTTTACACCAACAACCGCTGCAATATCGCCGGAGTAAACCATATCGATATCTTCACGATGGTTGGAGTGCATCTGCAGGATACGACCCATACGCTCCTTGGTGCCCTTAGTGCAGTTCAGAACAGTAGTGCCCTTTTCCAAAGTACCGGAGTACACGCGGAAATAGCACAACTTACCAACATAGGGGTCGGTAGCGATCTTAAATGCCAGAGCGGAGAAAGGCGCTTTGTCATCGGCAGGACGGAAGTCCTCTTCTTCGGTGTCGGGGTTAATACCCTTGATGCCCTTCTTATCCAGGGGACTGGGCATATAATCCACAACAGCATCCAGAACCTGCTGAACGCCCTTGTTCTTATAGGAAGTACCGCAGACAACGGGGACCATCTCGTTAGCGATGGTAGCCGCACGGATAGCGGCTTTGATCTTCTCGACAGGAATATCCTCGCCTTCCATATACATTTCCATGATCTCGTCATCGAACATAGAAATAGCATCCAGCATTTTCTCGCGATACTCTTCTGCCTGTGCGACCATATCCTCAGGAATTTCTTCAACGCGCAGATCCTGGCCCTTGTCGTCATAGTAGACATTTGCAGTCATATTGACAAGGTCAACATTACCCTTGAAGAAAGCCTCAGAGCCGATGGGCAGTTGGATGGGAACGGCGTTACACTTCAAACGCTCGTCGATCATTTCGAGAACGCGATAGAAGTCAGCGCCCATGATGTCCATCTTGTTAACGTAGATCATACGGGGAACGCGATACTCGTCGGCCTGACGCCAAACGGTCTCGGTCTGGGGTTCAACGCCGCCCTTTGCGCAAAGAACGGTAACAGCGCCGTCCAGAACGCGCAAACTACGCTCGACCTCAACAGTGAAGTCAACGTGGCCGGGGGTGTCGATGATGTTCAACCGGCAACCCTTCCAGAAGCAAGTGGTTGCGGCGGAAGTAATGGTAATACCACGCTCCTGCTCCTGAGCCATCCAGTCCATGGTAGCAGAGCCATCATGGGTCTCACCGATCTTGTAGTTCTTACCGGTGTAGAACAGAATACGCTCGGAAGTGGTGGTCTTACCGGCATCAATGTGCGCCATGATGCCAAAGTTTCTGGTATTTTCCAGGGAATACTCTCTAGCCATAAAGTAACTCCTTTATTACCAACGGAAATGAGCGAATGCCTTGTTGGCATCTGCCATCTTGTGGGTATCTTCACGTTTCTTCACGGCAGAGCCGGTGTTGTTTGCTGCGTCCATGATCTCAGCAGCCAGACGCTCACGCATAGTGTTCTCACTACGGTTGCGGCTGTAGGTGGTGAGCCAACGCAGACCCAGGGTCTGACGACGGTCAGGACGAACTTCGATGGGCACCTGGTAGGTGGAGCCACCAACGCGGCGAGCCTTCAGCTCAACTGCGGGCATAATGTTTTCCATAGCCTGCTGGAATACCTCCAGGCCATTTTTGCCGGTCTTGTTCTCGACAATTTCAAATGCACCATAAACGACTTTCTGAGCAACACCCTTCTTGCCGTCAAGCATGATGCTGTTTACGAGCTTCGTAACCAGAACGGAATTATACTGAGGATCCGGAAGAACCTCTCTCTTGGGAACATTACCTCTTCTGGGCACTTTGCTTCCCTCCTTCATATTAGAATGATTTCATCGGTACTCGAAAGTTTTACTTTCGTTGTGCTTGCCGGAGGTAATCTATAATATATATAGAAACACCTTGGCAAGGTTTAGCCTTGCGAAAGGGCTTGGAATAGTAAAAATAAGTTTTGCGTCAGCAGACAAAATTATTTCTTGCCGGCCTTGGGACGCTTTGCACCATACTTGGAGCGAGACTGCATACGTCCGTTAACGCCCTGGGTATCCAGAGTGCCGCGGATGATGTGGTAACGAACACCGGGAAGGTCCTTAACACGACCGCCACGGATCAGAACCACGGAGTGCTCCTGCAGGTTGTGGCCAACACCGGGAATGTAAGCGGAAACTTCCATACCGTTGG
>JAZQBF010000108.1:0-1605 GCA_045545615.1 Faecousia sp. | reverse complement strand
GGATTGAAATTTGTACCCACCCCCGTCTGCTTCGCAGACACCCCCTCCCAGGAGGGGGATTTTAGTTGTCGCGATAGCGACTCCCTAATTGTCAATTGTCCGTTGTCCATTGTCAATTGTCAATTTGGAGAACGAATTGCCTCCCGGCGCTTGCCGGGATGGGAAAAAAACGGGAAGATTTTTGTGTTTTACTGTGGTATGATGGTAGCGTCAAGAGTGGGGGGAGAGAGTTGTCAGTTGATAGTTGATAGTTGATAGTTGTGAGTTACGCGGTGCGGTGTCACCGCACCGACGGCGACGAGAGCGCCGAGTATCGCAATAGGGTGGGACAATGGAGAATATAACAAAAGAAAAGATTTTGGGGGAGTTGGCGGCCATTGGCTTTGCCCGGCTTCCCGATTTTATTTCCCTGCAGGACGGGGTGATGACGGTGAAAGATTTTGCCGACCTGACTCCGGAGCAGGGGGCGGCGGTGGCGTCTTTGGAGAAAGGCACCGGCGGCTTGAAACTGAAATTTTACGATAAACTCAAAGCGCTGGAACTGCTGGGCAAGTCTATGGGCATCTTTGATGGTGGCGTAAGCCAGCAGGAAGACAGCGGACTGCTGCAGGCAATTTTGGATGCCACCCGGGATGCCCCGGAGGGCAATTCGGCGGCGAGTCGCCGCTGACAATTCGTTCTCCAAATTGACAATTGACAATGGACAATTGACAATTATAATAAGCCTTCTCCTTGAGGAGAAGGTGTCTGCCCAAAGGGCAGACGGATGAGGTGTCTTTATTTCAATCCGTCCGCTTTGCGGACACCACAACTGTCAACTGACAACTAACAACTATCAACTAAAAAGTGTCATTCTGAGCAAGGTTGCCTTTGGCAACCGCGTCGAAGAATCTTCGCAGTTCGTTTACTAGAGCGGGAAAGATCCTTCGACTCCGCTACGCTCCGCTCAGGATGACACCGGGGAACGGACAGATACCGGGCGCTATAACGGAAGAATCGACTATTGCCAATGTCCGTGCGAATTTAAAAAAGGGGGGGGAGGGGAATGCGTTATTCCCGGTTCAGTCCGAAGCAGGCGTTGGCTTTGGGCTGGTGGAACAAAAAAGATTATATGCATTTCGATGCCATCGTGTGCGATGGGTCTGTCCGGTCCGGAAAGACGCTGTCGCTGACCGATGGCTTTTTTCTTTGGTCCATGGCGTCCTTTCAAAACCAGGTGTTCGCCCTCTGCGGCAAGACCGTTGGGGCGCTGAGGAGAAATATCGTCACCCACTTGCCCCAGTGGCTGGGGGATGTGTTCACTTTCCGGGAGAGCCGGGCGGAGAACAAGATCACCGTCTTTGACCCCCGGGGCAGGAAAAATACATACTACCTTTTCGGCGGACAGGATGAATCCTCTGCCCATCTGATCCAGGGTATCACCCTGGCGGGGGTGCTCCTTGACGAGGTGGCGCTGATGCCCCGGTCTTTCGTGGAGCAGGCGGTTGCCCGGTGTTCGGTAGGCGGCTCTAAAATGTGGTTTAACTGCAACCCCGCATCCCCTCAGCACTGGTTTTACAAGGAGTGGATCTGCAAGGCGGAAGAAAAGAATGTGCTCCATCTGCA
>JAZQBF010000107.1:0-5479 GCA_045545615.1 Faecousia sp. | reverse complement strand
GGAGTCTTATCTGTCTTTTGAATGGAATACTTCATCTGGTTATATAAAATTCTCCTTTTCTGATCATTTCAATATCATCAGTTATATTTTATACTGTCTTTACCAATAAATCAACAGGAGAATGAATCATGAATAAAACCATGTCAAACAAGCAAAAAACCGCTTGGCTCTGTACAACAGCACTTTTTATGGCAATGAATATAGCAATGAGTTCTTTTGGCGTACCGGTCCCTGGCGGGCATTTGTATATGAACGATATAATTATCTGCACAGCTGCTATCATTCTCGATCCAATTGCAGCATTTATGGTTGGCGGTGTAGGCGCTTTTCTGGGTGACCTGCTGTTTTATCCCCTGCCAATGTTTGTGTCACTTGTGACCCATGGTTTGCAGGCTGTGGTAATTTCGGTTTTTTCACACTATGTTATGAAAAGGCATCCGATTATTTCTTCTGCAATCGGCGTTTCCCTCGGTGCGATCATTATGATCGTTGGCTATACACTTGGACGGGCATTTATCTACAGTACGCCGGAATACGCAATTCTCAAACTTCCCTATCAGATTTTGCAGGCAGTAGTCGGCGCGATAGTGGGTATGCTGCTCTGCTGGAAATTTGGCATACATAAGTTATATAACCGATTTATTGCAACCAAGTAATAGCCAAAAAACGCAAACACCCACTCTATAAACACCAGATAAAAGGTTTGATGGTATGCATCAAACCTTTTTATTTTACCTTGCCTGCTTTTCGCGCTATTAAATATTGATTTTGTAGAAAATTTCTGTTATGATGAGATAAAATACCCGCAGCATTTTGGTGCTTTACCCGAACATTATGAAGAGAGATCCCACCGTCACTGCAAGCGGGAATTCCGCAAATTCACACCGGAATTTGCTAAACAAATACGCGATACTACTGTCGCGCGATTGTCTGATGAAGTATTAAAACAGTATAACGAAATCACGATAGAAAAATAACTGTTTTTCATAAATTTACACAAAAAGGAATGTACACTATGAATTATGACGTTATAATTATTGGCGCAGGTCCCGGCGGCATTTTTGCAGCATACGAATTGATGCAGAAAAAGCAATCATTAAAAGTTGCTGTTTTTGAAGCCGGACACGAACTGTCAAAGCGCAACTGCCCCATTGACGGCGTTAAGATCAAAAACTGTATCAACTGCAAAAGTTGCAGCATTATGAGTGGTTTTGGCGGCGCCGGCGCTTTTTCTGACGGTAAATACAATATCACCAATGATTTTGGCGGCACGCTTTATGAGTACATCGGCAAAAAGCAGGCTTTGGATCTGATGCACTATGTAGACGAGATCAATGTGCGCCACGGTGGTGAAGGAACAAAACTGTATTCCACCGCCGGTACGCGCTTCAAGACCCTTTGCATCCAACACGACCTGCATCTGCTGGATGCATCTGTCCGTCATCTTGGCACAGATATTAACTACATCGTTCTTGAAAACCTTTATAATGCGTTAAAAGATCAAGTATCGTTCTTCTTCGATACGCCGGTTGTTTCCGTCAAAGCACTTGAAGATGGTTATGAGATCCAATGTGCAAATGGTGTATTTACCTGCAAAGATTGTATCATCTCCGTGGGTAGAAGTGGCAGCAAATGGATGGAGTCTGTATGTCGTGATCTGCAGATTCCCACAAAATCCAACCGCGTGGATATTGGTGTCCGTGTGGAATTACCTGCCGCTGTCTTTGCTCACCTGACCGACGAACTTTATGAAAGTAAAATCGTTTGCCGCACTGAAAAATACGGCGATAGAGTCCGTACATTCTGTATGAATCCCAAAGGCGCTGTTGTGACGGAAAATACCAATGGTATTATTACCGTAAATGGTCACAGTTACGAAGATCCTGCAAAACAGACAGAAAACACAAACTTTGCCCTCTTGGTCGCAAAACACTTCTCCGAACCCTTTAAGGATTCAAACGGCTACGGCGAATCCATCGCAAAACTGAGTAATATGCTTGGTGGCGGTGTAATCGTTCAGCGATTTGGCGATCTGATCCGCGGCCGGCGTTCCACCCCAAGCAGAATTGAAGAAGCATTTATCACACCTACTTTGAGCGCAACTCCTGGAGATTTGAGTCTTGTGCTTCCCAAACGGATACTGGATGGAATCATTGAAATGATCTATGCTTTGGACAAAGTCGCACCCGGCACGGCAAATGACGATACACTCCTCTACGGCGTAGAAGTCAAGTTCTACAATATGGAAGTGGAAGTCAGCGACAAGTTGGAGTCCAAATACAAAGGTCTTTATATTATTGGTGACGGCAGTGGCATCACCCACTCTCTGTCCCATGCATCCGCCAGCGGCGTTTATGTAGCGCGGAATATCACGGAGAATTCTTAATTGTAAACCGGAGGCTTTACTATGTTACGTTTAATGTCTCAGAACCAATGGAGTTGCCCCATCAACCATCCTGCCTGGGAAGCGCAAGGGTTGGATTGTTCTATGCAAGTGCGTATGAAGGGGCACATCCGGATTTTCAAAGAACTGATGCCCGATATTATCGGTGGGCAGGAAGTTAACCGGGATATGAATCTGTACTTGAAATTAAACTGTATAGAAAACGATCTGCCATACACGATCATCTGGAGTAACTATACCCCGATCATCTACCGTGCCGACAAATTGGAACTTCTTGATTCTGAGTTCTTGCTCTTCCCTACCTCTATTGACGGTTATGACGGTCAGTGTAATGACTCCTTGAGCAAAGGCTGTAATCTTGGTGTTTTCCGCAACAAAGAGACCGGCAACATCTTCATTTTTACAACTACCCATATGTGGTGGAAGACGGATGAACAGCAGCCCGGCTCTGACGAAGTCCGCAGACAGCAGATGATGATGTCTGTTGATCTTTTAAACCGATATCAAAAGAAATACAACGGTTGTCCGGTGATCTTCTGCGGAGATATGAATACGCCTCTTGGCAAACCTGCGCCTAACTATGCATTTAACGAAGGCGGTTTTGTTCACGCCCACGATATTGCAACGGACTATTCTTTTGACGGCGAAGGTTACAACGGCTGCTGTAACGAGGGACCCGGAACCTGGCGTGACGGCACTTGCGCAGATGCCATTGACCATATTCTTGTAAGGGATGTACCGGAAGGCAGTGTCAAGCGCTTTGACCGCTATTGCCCGGATTATTATCTCTATTTATCTGACCACGCCCCTATTTATATTGATATTGACCTATAAAATTATCTGCCGCTGGTGTATCAGCGGCAGATTTTTTATAAACAGAAACATCTATTTTCATTGCCTTTTCCCGGGAAATATGCTACCATAATGAAAGATTACAATATAGGAGGCAATGTTTATGCGCGAATATACAATTGTCAGAAAAAAACCGGATCATACTTGGGATAATGTGCCCGTATTATATGTTGATAATCAACAATGGGTGGAAAAATTACCCATTTATATGCAGGCACAGATTTGCTATGACGACGAGGCAATGTATGTACATATGCAAGTTGTGGAGCAGAACATTCGTGCGGAAGAAACCGGCCGAATCGGTCAGCCTTTCAAGGACAGTTGTATGGAGTTTTTCTTCTGTCCCCATAACGATGAAGAGAAGTATATAAATTTCGAATTCAATGTTAATACTTGTATGATCATGGGTTTGAACCGGACACCTGCAGGCTCTGTCAGATTACTGCCTAAAATGGAACAGATCGATCCGAAGGCTGGCAGAACAGAAGATGGCTGGTGGCTGGAATACAAGATCCCCCACATCCTTGTGCAACAATTCTTCCCCAACTATGCCCCCGCTTCCGGAAAATACATCCGCGCCAACTGCTACAAATGCGGACACGAAACAGTACATCCCCATTACCATACCTGGAACTATGTGGATCTGCCGAAAATCAGTTTCCATTGCCCTGAGCATTTTGGCATTATGTACTTTGAATGAGCAAGGAGGCAACAAAAATGAGAACATATACAATCGCACGGAAAACTGAACCGTTTTCCTGGGATACAGTTGCTGAATTGCCCATTGATCTTGTACAGTTGAATTCCGGCGCGCCGATCACTGCCAAAGCACAAATTTGCTACGACGATGAAGCGATTTACATTCGCCAGAGTGCTGTGGAAGAACATATCCGCGCAGAAGAATCTAGTCCTCTTGGTGCTCCCTGCGAGGATAGTTGTATGGAATTCTTCTTTAGTCCCATTTGGGGAGATTCCCGCTATTTCAATATTGAGTTTAATCCCAATGGCTGTATCTATTTGGGTATTGGCGATAAAGTGGACGGAAAAGTAAATCTTCACCGTTTGATACCGGAAAAAATGCCGATTACGCCAGCAATTTGTCGATCCAATGACGGTTGGGTGTTGGAATACAGTGTTCCCTATACCTTCATCCGTCACTTCTTCCCGGAATTTAAGCCTAAGTCCGGCTATCAAATGCGCGCAAACTGCTATAAATGCGGTGATAAAACTGTTACCCCCCACTATTTTGCCTGGAATCCTCTCGATCCCGGTGTTGAAACATTCCACAGCCCAGAGTGCTTTGGAACAATGATTTTTGAGTAAGGAGTATAGTTATGGATCAAAAATACGATTCTCTGTTTACCCCCTGGAAAGTACGGGATGTGGAGATTAAAAACCGCATTGTTATGTGCCCTATGGGTGGCACTTCCCTCTTTGGTTGGTTTGAACTGACCGGCTGTAAATTTGATAAGGAGGCTGCAAAGTTCTTTCTGGAAAGAGCAAAGAACAATGTAGGTCTGATTATTCCCGGTATTGCGCCTCTGCGTGACACATTTTGGGGCAAATGGCTGTGGCAGAACCCCAAAATGTTTGAAGAGTTAAAAGAGTTTATGGATGAGATCCACAAAACCGGCGCAAAACTGTTTATACAGTTAACTGCCGGTATGGGTCGTTCCTGGGCAATTACCGAGTTGGTCGCACCGCTACATAAAAACAAGTTTACCCGTGCAATTTTAAAACCCATCCTCGATACAAGCCACGAACTGGCAAGCCCCAGTCCCCTGCCCTCCCGTTGGGATCCGGAGATCACCACACCGGAGATGACCAAAGAGCAGATCCACGAGATCATCGAGGCATTTGCAAAAACCGCAAAACTGTGTAAGGATGCAGGTGTCGACGGTGTGGAAGTCCATGCTGTTCACGAAGGTTATCTTCTTGACCAGTTCACGATGGAGTGGACAAACAAGCGTACTGACGAGTACGGCGGATCTTTCGAAAATCGCTACCGTTTCCCGGTGGAAGTCGTTAAGGCGATCAAGGCTGCCTGTGGTGAGGATTTCCCCGTATCTCTGCGTTATTCCGTTGAATCCAAGGTCAAGGATTTCCGCGTAGGCGCCGTTCCCGGCGAAGTTTATGAGGAAAAGGGTCGCTGTATGGCAGAGTCCGAAAAAGCCGCCAAATAAGTCGGAGGCCAAGCGGTCTTAGGAAGACAACTCTGCCTTT
>JAZQBF010000106.1:0-2861 GCA_045545615.1 Faecousia sp. | reverse complement strand
CCTCTCTGCCCAAGCCGGTATCCATAAACATCTCGTGAATATCACGAAGGCGGGCAGACTGGCGGTTGATATAGTATTCACTGTCGCCGCTGCGGTAGTAACGGCGGGTGACCATCACTTCATCCGAGTCGTATGCCAGCGCCCGGTCTGTATTATCCAAAGTCAGCGTTGCTTCGGCAAAGCCAACGGCGCTTCTCTTCTGAGTGCCGCCAAAGATCACGTCCTCCATTTTGGCGCCGCGGAGCGTGTTTGTGCTCTGCTCGCCCATAACCCAGAGGATCGCGTCGGAAATATTCGATTTACCGGACCCGTTGGGACCGACAATGGGTGTAATATCGTCGCCAAAGCGGATCAGCGTCTTATCCGGGAAGGACTTAAAGCCCTGTACTTCCAATGATTTTAAATTCACAACATACCCTCACGTTCAAAAGTATAAAATCAGACAGTTTATTATACTGCGTAATCCCCCAAATTGCAAGTGTTGCCCCGTATTTTTTAGGAAAAATTCCCCTTATTTCAATCCCTTCTTGAAATGAATGATCATTAATGGTATAATGCCAATATATGCCCTTTTTTTCCGACAAAACGAAACGGAGGAATTTTTATGAAAATCCCAAAAAAATTAACAAGCCTATGCTTGCTATTTGCGTTGGCGCTTTTCTGTATTTCCCTGCTTCCTGTTGATGTAGATGCAGCAAATTACAGCGGTTTTACATATTCCGCCGCCAACAACGAAACGCCCCAAACCGGCTGGGTAAAAGATGGCGACATCTGGTATTATTTCGACAGCGAAGGTGTCATGAAGACCGGTTGGCAAAAACTAAGCGGCACCTGGTATTATTTTGACGGCTCCGGCAAAATGCAGGTTGGCTGGCTAAAGTTAGGCGAAATTTGGTATTACTTTACCGACAGTGGCGCAATGGTCACCGGTAATTATGTAATCGACAGAAAAATGCATAGTTTTGACACATCCGGAAAATGGTTGGGTGTGGCAGATGTGACCGGCTGGATAAAAGACGGTGACAACTGGTATTACTACGAAAAAGGCACGATAAAGACCGGATGGTTGCGACTGGGCGCTGCCTATTATTACCTGGACCAAGACGGCATCATGCAGACCGGTTGGCTGAAACTTAACGAACAGTGGTACTATCTGGACGACAGCGGCGTAATGGCTGTCGGCAAAGTATTTATCGGCGACCAGCCCCACAAATTTACGCTGGATGGCGTGTGGCAGGGAGAAACAGCCAATGCTTTCAGTTCTGAAGGTATGCGGATGTTAAAGTTGGAAGAGGGTTTCAGTTATAAGCCTTATTGGGATTACGGTCAGTGGACGGTAGGCTACGGCACAAAATGTCCCGACGATTTAGTAGAGTATTACAAAGCCAACGGCATTTCTCAGGCGGACGCCCAGATCCTGCTAACAAAACACATGGCAACGATGGAAGCCACTGTAGACAGTTTTATCCAAAAATACGGTCTGACAATGAACGGGCATCAGTATGATGCGCTGATCATGTTCTCCTATAACTGCGGCACTGCCTGGTGCAGCGAAACCGATGGTACATTCCATAATATGATCAAAAACCAGGCAACCGGAAACGATTTGATCCGCGGTTTTGTATTGTGGTGCAGCGCCGGTGGCGAGATCAAAGACTTTTTGGTACGTCGCCGGATGTGTGAGGCGAATATGTACTTAAACGGCGTATATTCCCAAACACCCCCGGAAAACTACTGTTTTGTTACCTATGATGCAAACGGCGGTTCTACCGACCCCAGAAGCCAGGGATACGACGGAGAACTGACTGCCGCCCCCTATCCGGTACCTACTTACGAAGGCTACATCTTTGACGGCTGGTATACAGCCAAAACCGGCGGTACAAAAGTAACTGCGTTGGATATTTCCCACAACAACACCACGCTATATGCCCGCTGGAAAAGTCCCACTCCGCCTCCCGTATCTCCGGGGGAAGGTCCGTCTACAGTAACGATCAAAATAACCAACGGTCCTGTAAATGTGCGGTCGGGGCCCGGCATTGAATATGATAAACTGAGCATCGGTATGGTGTACCAAGGCGAAACCTTGACATTGACGGAATATGCCATGGGCACGGTTAGTCAGACCGGAGAAACCGCCCCCTGGGGTAAATTTACAGAATATGGCGGCGGTTGGGTCTGTTTGAATTATACAGACTACAGCACCGCTAAGCAGCAGATCAATGCTGTACGTTGGGTTCTGAAAGATGGCGCATATTACTGCTATCTGGGAATCGAACTAAAAACCGGTTGGGTCTTGCACAACAACTATTGGTACTATACCAACAGCAACGGCAAAATGCTTACCGGCTGGGTTTATATCAATAAACAGTGGTATTATATGAACTCTGACGGCATTATGGTGAAAGATTGGCTTCTGTTAGGTAACACATGGTATTACTTAAATAACAGCGGCGCAATGGTCACCGGAAATTATGTGATCGACGGCAAGTTGCATAGTTTTGACGCATCCGGAAAATGGCTTGGCGAGATCAGCCAGAATAACGGCTGGGTAAACACCGGCGGAAAATGGTATTACTTCCAAAACAACACCGCCCGCACCGGCTGGTTGAAACTGGGCAGCACCTGGTACTACCTGCGCGCTTCCGGCGAAATGGCAACCGGTTGGGAGAAAGTCTCTAACATCTGGTATTATTTCCAGAGTAGCGGCGCGATGAAAACCGGCTGGCTGAAATTGGGCAACACTTGGTATTATTTCCAGAGTAGCGGCGCAATGGTCACCGGCAGCGCCAAGATCGGTGCAAAAACATATAACTTTGCATCCTCCGGCGCTTGTCTGAACCCTTGATACACAAAACTCCTCT
>JAZQBF010000105.1:0-4784 GCA_045545615.1 Faecousia sp. | reverse complement strand
TGATCGCTGCCTGCATGGCTAATGCTGCCATCGAAGGCCGCCAGGGTGAGGACGCTGTGGCTGAAGAAGCACCCGCTGCTGAGGCTGAGGCTGTCGAGGCTGAGTAATACAATATAAATTATATGGCACCCGGCGACGGGTGCCATCTACAAATGATTAGGAGGAAACGAAAATGGCATTTACTGCTCTGGATGTTAAGAAACTGCGTGAAATGACCAACGTTGGTATGATGGACTGCAAGGCAGCCCTGACTGCTACCGATGGCGATATGGATAAGGCTGTTGACTGGCTGCGTGAGAAGGGCCTGGCTAAGGCTGCCAAGAAGGCTGGCCGTGTTGCTGCTGAAGGCGTTGCGCTGGCTACCGTCGTTGACGGCGTGGGCGTTGTGATCGAGGTCAACTCCGAGACCGACTTCGCTGCCAAGACCGATGCTTTCCAGGATCTGGTCAAGAACCTGGCTACCATCGTTGCAAAAGAGAACCCCGCTGATGTGGAGGCTCTGAAGGCCTGCAAGTATCCCGGTACTGACCTGACCGTCACCGAGATCCTGCAGGAGAAGGTTATGTCCATCGGCGAGAATATGCAGATCCGCCGCTTCGACCGTTTTGCTGAAGGCGTCAATGTTGCTTATGTGCATATGGGCGGCAGCCACGGTGTTCTGGTCAACCTGGAATCTGACGTGGACGCTACCGAGATCGGTAAGAACGTTGCTATGCAGATTGCTGCTATGAATCCCAAGTACTGGGATAAGGCACAGGTTCCCCAGGAAGATGTTGACAAGGAACTGGCTGTTCAGGTTGCTCTGATGGACAATGATCCCAAGATGGCTTCCAAGCCCGCCGCAGTGAAAGAGAAGATCGCTGCCGGTAAGATCAACGCTTTCTTCAAGGAAAGTTGCCTGCTGCAGCAGGACTTCGTCCGCTCCGACCTGTTTAAGGGCGACGTTGCCGGCTATATTGCTGACGCAGCCAAGAAACTGGGCGGCAATGTAAAGTTCGTCAATGCTATCCACTACATTAAGGGTGAAGGCATTGAGAAGAAGGAAGAGAACTTCGCTGACGAGGTTGCGGCTCAGATCGCAGGCAGCAAGTAATTTTCTAAATGCAGAATCAATCCCGGGTCGAAAGATCCGGGATTTTTGCATAAAAAAACAGGCACCTTTCATAAGAAAGATACCAAGTATTACAGCAAAAGAAAAGCCTCTATGTAATGACAACGAAAACCGTGGGTTATCGAGCGTTATAACGGAACTACGACAAGAATCGCGTTGGAAACGAAATTGCTTCCCGGCGCATGCCGGGCGAAATTGCCCATGGGTGCATACCCATAGAAATGACCCTCGACATGTCACCTGACCACTGTGACTGTCGAGGGTCATTTCTCTGAACTCTTAGTATCTAACATCTGTTGGTTAACCTCTCTTTCTGCAGATTAGACAGCGCTTTCACATTTGACAAAGGTTGAATTACTTCCGTTTGGAATTCCTTAGGTTAGGCTCTTCTTGATCAGTTATAATTATATGTGATCGGAAGTTGGGTTTTGAAAGGGCTGTCTTCGGTTCCCTTTTTTCATTAGGAACCTTAGGTGTATCAGATCATTGGTATCACCTCTTTGTGTCTATATAGTAACATGTTTTTTCTATAGATACAAGACGTAATGTTTCATAAGAATTTGCAGACGAAATCGTGCAAAGGGGAGAATTATTCTCCCAAAGCCAAATTTCTATTGACAGCGGATATTTTCATATGATACGATAAACGTGTTGGGGCGCTGATTACAGCGCCCCAACACTTTCAGAGGATCAAAAAAACCACCGATCGTTAAAACACAAAGTAAATATAAGAAGTATAGCGGATATACCTTGTCATTGCGAACCAGTCCGCAGACTGGTGTGGCAATCTGCTGTATGCAACAAAGGCTTGCTTTGCTAGGTGTTTTAACTTACTGCATAAATCGAACCTTACCGTACTTATGTACGCCGACAGGTTCGATTTATTTGTCTCGGCGGCTCCTTTGACCTCTGTTTTATAACTCATTCCAGAGGGTAAAACCCAATACCATCACGCCGCCCAGCGCCTGGAGAGGCGTCATAGCCTCCCGGAGGATCACCACAGAAATCAAAATGGCTACCAGCGGATCTATGTAACTCAAAAGCGCCGCCTTCTGCCCTGGCAGATTTTTCAGCGCGGAAAAATACAGACAGTAGGCAAAGCCGGTGTGGAAAAGACCCAGTATCAACAAAGCGATATATCCCCGGGTGTCCAAAGAACCCACCTGAAAACCGCCGGTAAGCAATACATAGGGAAGCAGAACCACAATGGCAGAAATAAATTGCAATAGGGTCCGATCCAACCCTTCTACCGTCTTTAAGAACTTGTTTAACAGAATCACTGTTGCGTAGAATACCGCCGCACCCAAAGCCAGGAAAATGCCTATGAGATTGCTACCGGAAAGATCGCCGCTTAGGGTCATCAGAACAAGACCTGCCGTTGCCCCTATAAAGCAAAGGATCTGTTTCGGCGTGAGCCGCTCCCGGAACAGCAACGGACTGACAACGGTAACGATCACCGGCGCAAAGTAATAACAAAGAACCGCCGAAGAGACAGTGGTGTATTTGTAGGATTCAAAAAGCAGGATCCAATTGATACCCATTGCGCCGCCAGAAAGCAATAAAAGGAAAAGCGCCTTCTTCGCCTCTTGCAGGCGAAGGGGCTTTTTTGCGATCAGCATAAAAATGCCCACAAATAAAAATGCCAGAATCGCCCGCCATAGGGAAATTTCCCCGGAAGAAATACCCACAGCCCGGGTAAAGGGCGCAATGGTGCCGAAAATGGCCATAGCGCCGATCATTTGCAAGCGGCTGCGATTGTTCTTTTCCATTTTTGGCACCTCCTTTACATTTCCAATAGAATACGGCAAAAATTTTCATCTGTCAATGGTTTTTGTTATTCGCAGTTTTCCCGGCGGTACTGACCGGGCGTCACACCGATCTCCCGCTTGAAAGCAGCGGAAAAATAGTTGGGCGTATCAAAGCCCACGGCTTCTGATACCATATTGACACTTTGCCCCTGTCGCAGAAGTTGCCGGGCGGTGTCCATTTTCATCTTCAGAAAATATTCGTGGACGCCGGTGGAGGCGTACTGCCGGAAGATCCGCTTTAGTTGGGAAAGGCTGATGTGCAAAGTTTCTGCCAACTCCCGGGCTTTCATTGGGGTGTTGACCTTTTCCCGCATCCATTTTACTGCGGCGGTAAAGACAGCGGCGTTGCCGGTTGTCTGCTCCCGGGGTTGATCGACAGTTTCGGCGCAGGCATATAAAAGCAGTTCCAATGTGTTGCAAAAAATGCCAAAAGGGACACCGGCGCATTGGAGATCACTTGGCAGGAAACGATCTTCCCCCAGGTTTTTGAGGATCTGCTGTTTCAGAGAATCCATTAACTGCTCTGCTTTTTCAGTTAAGGTAACGACTTTATTATAAAGTATCCGGGCATAGTCGCCCAAAAGAGAGAAGGATATGACGGTAAAACGAATGGGACTGCCGCCTGCGTTCCAGATTCGGTGAAATTCGTTGGGTTTGTGAAAAATGAGCGTGCCTGGCAGACAGGTGAAAATCCGGCTGCCAGCGGTGATGCCAACAGTTCCTTTTTCAATATATACCATTTCCCAAAAATCGTGGGATTCACCGTGATAGTTGAAATCCTCCGGTTCTTCTGCGCAGAAGGCGGAGTGTATGCGGGTGATGTAAATAGGTCGTTGCATAAATGCTCCTTTATATATGAACTGTTTTCATATATTTTATATCCAAAAATGCATAGACAGACGATAATAGTCAATCCTATAATGAAGATACCACAGAAGAATGAGAAAGGCAAGGTGCTTTTTGTGAAAGTTTTCAATGTAGGTATAATCGGCGTTGGTTCCCGTGGCTTCGGCTGGGCAAAGGTGCTGGCGAAAATGGAGAATGTTCGCATCCGCGCCCTTTGCGATGTAAATGAAACGAGGCTGCAGGAAAAGGCTGCGGAGTTGAAAAAAGAGTTTGGCGTAGAAGTGCAGTTGCTCACAACCGACTACCGGGAAGTGATCGACTTTGCAGAGGTAGAAGTGACGCTGGTGTTCTCCGCCTGGCGTAACCATGTGGACGCATCCATCTACTCTATGGAAAAGGGCAAACCGGTGGCTACCGAGGTGTGCGGCACTCACAGTATCCAGCAGTGCTGGGATCTGGTCAAAACTTATGAAAAGACCCATACGCCCTTTATGTTCCTGGAAAACTGCTGCTACGGCGAATATGAAATGACCGTAATGCATATGGCTCGTCAGGGCATCTTCGGCGAAATCGTCCACTGCGCCGGCGGCTACTGTCACGATTTGCGGGCAGATATGGCGCGGCTGACCAAGGATGACCACTACCGGGGCATCGAGTACTTAAAGCGAAACAGCGAAAACTACCCCACCCATGAGATCGGCCCTATCGCGAAACTTTTGGATATTAACAACGGCAACCGCTTCCTATCGCTGTACAGCGCATCTTCCAAGGCTGCAGGCATCAATGCCTACCTGGAAGAAGACCATCCAATGAAGCAGGCGCGGTTCGCCCAGGGCGACATCTTTACCACCATTTTGAAATGCGCCAACGGCGAAACGGTGACCATTACTCTGGACACTACCTTGCCCCGGTACTACAGCCGTGACTTTACAGTCCGTGGCACGAAGGGCTTCTATGAAGAGCGCACAAATTCCGTTTATCTGGATGAAATCCATCGGAAGATGGAGGCGGATTGGAAG
>JAZQBF010000104.1:0-2086 GCA_045545615.1 Faecousia sp. | reverse complement strand
TTTCTTTATTAAAAATCTTCAACGGTCCTACCTCCAACCGTAAAATTCATTATTAGGCATCATACATACCAATACAGCATACATTATACACGATTATGGCAAATAAAAAAAGAGGGTTTCCCCTCTTTTTTTATTCTTTTTTGCATTAGACTCTTTCTTTGACCTTTGCAGCCTTGCCGAAGCGCTCACGCAGGTAGTACAGTTTCGCACGACGAACCTTACCCTTACGAACAGTTTCGACCATTGCTACGTTGGGAGAGTGAACAGGGAAAACCTTTTCACAGCCAACACCGTAGCTGATACGGCGAACAGTGATGGTCTCACCGATGCCGCCATGCTTCCGTGCGATAATAGTGCCTTCAAACACCTGAATACGCTCACGGGAGCCTTCCTTGATCCGCACATGCACACGAACCGTATCACCGACCCGCATTTCGGGCAGTTCGGGCTTCATGTACTGGCTGGACAGAGCCTTAACCAAATCCATATCTTTGTCCTCCTTAATATTAGGCGTTCGTACAGCGTATGCTCCGGCGATATGGTTCCCGGCGCCGCAGAGGACTCACCTTGATTTCAGACTACGGTAGTATATCATAGGTTTTTGGAAAAATCAAGCATTATTTTTAATATTTTGTCATTAAGGACATCTTGCGATTCCCTGCGCCCATAAACAAGCGCCGCAAGTGGGAAACGGGCTGTAAGAACAATCCGTTATATTATCAAAACGGTCTTCACAACCCATACAGTATGTGCAGTCGGAGAATTCAAAATTCAACACACGCCGCCGGAAATCGCTGTACGCCTCCCCTGCCCAAATATCCTGAATTTCCTGATCCATAATATTGCCAAAACTTTTATAATAAATTCTTCTGCGTTCTTCATACAGATATGTATAGCAGCCGTGCAGGAGTTGCATGCAAGGCACAATATCTCCATTCCATTTTACAAAGCATCCGTTTTCACCAACAAAGGGGCAGTAATCTTTCTCTATGAATGTGTGATTGCCCGCTTTTACCCGATGTTGTTTCCCAATTGCATATTCGCTGTCATACAGCGTATCCTCCGGTGTAATCGCTTCACCCGGTATTGCGTAACTTAAGTTGATCGTATCCACGCAGTATCGGTCTGCGAAGGCGTTAATCTTTTCAAGTTCGTGTACATTATCCTTCATAATGACAAATGTAATGCCCAATTTGCAATCGCCACGGAAACGATTAAAGGTATCTAAATTCTGTGTGATCAAATCAAACTGTGAACCAATATGTACATTTTCATAACTTTTTCGATCAAATCCATCAACCGACACCCACAACATATCCAGCCCACTATGGATCAGCGATTGGATCTTCTCTGCAGTTAGCATCGTGCCGTTGGTCAAAAGTTCTGTCCGAACACCACGGCGATAAAAAGCAGCAATCATCTTTTCTATATGGGGATTTACAAGCGGTTCACCCATACCGGAAAACATAACCTGCTTTAAACCGGGCAGATCCTGCGACACGGTCAGCAGCCTGTCAACGGTTTCTGCAGACATAGTTCCGATCTTCTCGTCGATCCATCCGTGACGAAAACACATACTGCAATTGAGATTGCAGGCAGATGTGGCTTCGATATACAATTTTTGAATCTGTTGATCCATAGCATTCACCTACTAAAAAGAAAGAAAAAAGCAAAGACAACATAGTCGTCTTTGCTTTTTGGTCCGAGTGTCGAGATTCGAACTCGAGGCCTCTTGAACCCCATTCAAGCGCGATACCAAACTTCGCCACACCCGGAAATATGCTTGCAACACGCGGTTGCCAAAGTATATTAACACACCGTGGCAAAAAATGCAAGCATTATTTTTATGTTTTTCGAAAAATTATTCGCCTACGTCACTTTTAATGACTTTGCCCAAATTCCAAAGACGCACGACCTGCTCCTCTGCCGCTTTTTTTTCTGCGTCAGAAGTATATTCCACATAAACGGTATGGGCGCTGCAATCGCTGCATTCCACCTGGACATTCCAGCCACCTTCGTGCATCAGAAAGCCGTTGCCTCTGCAAATCGGGCAATCTTCCAAAATATAATTGGGATTGATTTCCAT
>JAZQBF010000103.1:0-3642 GCA_045545615.1 Faecousia sp. | reverse complement strand
GGCAGCCAGTTCTATGAGAACGCTGGCGACAGCGAGGACTACATCGGCTACTACGATGTCGCTGCTATCGAGGCGAACTTCGACGCTGCTGTTGAGACTCTGAAGAAGTACTACACTTACGACGAGGCTACCGGCAAGTTCACCGACTTCCCCTCCATCACCTACCTGTACAACACCAACGACGGCCACAAGGCCATCGGTGAGTACCTGGCCGGCGCTCTGTCCGCTGTTGGTATCACCATGAACCTGGAGAACCAGGAGTGGAACACCTTCCTGAACACCCGTAAGGAAGGTCAGTACTCCGTGGCTCGTAACGGCTGGCTGGCTGACTACAACGATCCCATCTGCTTCCTGGATATGTGGACTACCGTTTCCGGTAACAACGACATCCAGTTCGGTAAGGGCGCACACAAAGATCTGGCTATGTACAACCTGGATCTGACTGCTCTGGGCTACGACGTCAAGGTTGAGAACGGCACCTGGGCTGAGACCTACGACGTTCTGATCGCTAAGATCAAGTCCGAGACCGACAGCGAGAAGCGTTATTCTATGATGCACATTGCTGAGGATATGCTGATGAGCACCGGTTGTGTTGTGCCTCTGTACTACTACACCGACGTCTTCATGATCGATGATTCCGTCAATGGCTTCTTCGCTAACCCCTTGGGCTACAAGTACTTCATGTACTGCACCGTCGCCTAATTAAAAATTCTTAACTGAACTTTTCCTCCCCGGAGAAACCTCTCCGGGGAGGTTTTTTGTCGGGACGCCCCGACAGGCAGTTCGTTACGGGGGCGAATCAAATCGTAGTTCCGTTATATCTCTCGGTAACGTCGAGATGCCTCGACGGGCAGTTCGTTACCAACGCGAATCAATGTATTTTCTTCCGCTATATCTCTCGGTAACACACTTTTCTTGGTTGTCATTGCGAACCAGTGACCGATGTCACTGGTGTGGCAATCTCACGCACAATGTAAAAGAACCGTGTCATTCTGAGCGGAGCGGCTTTGCCGCGCAGTCGAAGAATCTTCGCAGTTCGTCTTTTTGACGGGAAAGATCCTTCGACTCCGCTACGCTCCGCTCAGGATGACACCGGGGAACGGACAGATACCGGGCGCTACAGCGGAAGTAAAGACAAGACCCAATGTTCGTTCGAATTTGCCCGGGCGGGCATCCGCCCTGCTCGGTAACGTACAATGTAGAAATTAACGCACACACGCTTGCCTCCCCTTGTCAGGGGAGGTGGTTTTTGCGTAGCAAAAATCGGAGGGGTAGTCTCTCCCCCACCGCTTTGCGGAGCCCCCTCGTCAGAGGGGGCCTTATATCCGTCCGCTCTGCGGACACCACAATTGTTAACTATCAACTTTCAACTATCAACTAACAACTATCAACTAACAACTATCAACTAAAAAGTGTCATTCTGAGCAAGGTTGCCTTTGGCAACCGCGTCGAAGAATCCGTTCTCCCAATTAATAATTGTGGTATGTTGCCTCGCAACATTATTTAAATAGTCCGCATTGCGGACACATCAATTGTCAATTGTCAATTGTCAATTCTCAATTATCCATTAAAAAACTATTGACATTTGCCAATTTTAATGCTAAAATAGTCGAGCCGCATTGAAGGGGTTTAAGTTGGTGCGCCCAAATGTACCACACCTTAAGAGCGAGTCTACAAATAAGAAGTAGGTGAAAAAGGAAATGAAGGCAGTTATCGTTACCGGCGGTAAGCAGTACACTGTGGCTGAAGGCGATGTTTTGTACATCGAAAAACTGAACGCAGAGGCTGAGGCTACCGTCAAGTTCGAGCAGGTTCTGGCAGTGCTGGACGGCGAGAACACCAAGATCGGCGCACCCACCGTGGAAGGCGCTGCAGTTGAGGCTAAGGTCGTGAAGAATGGCAAGGCAAAGAAGATCACCATTATGACCTACAAGCCCAAGAAGAACGAGAAGAAGAAGCAGGGCCACCGTCAGCCCTACACCAAGGTGGAGATCACCAAGATCGCTCTGTAATTATGACGAAATGTGAATTTTTCATGGAGGATGACCGGATCACCGGTTTCTCCGTCAGCGGTCACAGTGGCTACGCAGAAGCAGGCAGTGATATTGTCTGCGCGGCAATTTCCGCAATTGTGACCATGGCCGAAGCCACCATCAACGAGGTGTGCGGCGCAAAGGCCAAAGTCCGGGTCAAAGAGGAACACGCCCGCGTCACCCTGACCCTCCCCAGTTCCTGCGACGAAGAAGAGACCGTCCAGGCAGTCCTCTCCGGAATGCTGGTGACACTCTTAAGTTTCAAGGAACAGTATCCTGATTATATCGAAGTTTTGGAGGTGTAATACCATGCTGAAGATTGGTATTCAGTTTTTCGCGCACCATAAGGGCGGCGGTTCTACCAAGAACGGTCGTGATTCCGAGGCAAAGCGTCTGGGCGTAAAGCGCGCTGACGGTCAGTTTGTTCTGGCCGGCAACATTCTGGTTCGCCAGAGAGGCACTCACATCCATCCCGGTGTCAATGTCGGTATCGGCAGCGATGACACTCTGTTCGCTCTGGTTGACGGCACTGTCCGTTTCGAGCGCAAGGGCAAGGATCGCCGGCAGTGCTCCGTGTACGCCGCTCAGTAATTTGGAATAACCTTATCAGGCTGCCGCAAAATATATGCGGCAGCCTTTTTCCGTAATGTTTTATAAACCACGCAAAGCCTCCCTTGTGTAAAGGGAGGTGGCAAAAATCTTTGATTTTTGACGGAGGGATTGTCAATCCCCCAGTCAGCCTGTCCGGCTGACAGCCCCCTTTGCACAAGGGGGCCTCTACACGGAGGTTTTTTATGTTTGTTGATAAAGTTCGAATTACCGTGATCGGTGGACGGGGCGGCGATGGCGCTGTGGCGTTCCACCGGGAGAAATATGTAGCCGCCGGCGGTCCGGACGGCGGCGACGGGGGTCACGGTGGCAGTGTCATCTTACACGCCGTGGACAATATGACCACCCTTTTGGATTTCCGCTATAAGCGCAAGTATGCCGCCCAGGCAGGTCAAAACGGTCAGGGTCGGAAAATGAGCGGCAAGCGGGGCGAGCCTCTTGTGATCAATGTACCCAGAGGTACGGTGGTCAAAGACGCGGAGACCGGACGGATCATTGTGGATATGTCCACCGGTGAGGACTATGTCATCGCCAAAGGCGGTCGCGGCGGCTGGGGCAATGCCCACTATGCCACCCCCACCCGGCAAGTGCCCCGGTTTGCAAAAGCCGGCACTAAAGGCGTGGAGCGGGACATTATTTTGGAACTGAAACTTTTGGCAGATGTGGGTCTTGTAGGCTTCCCCAATGTGGGCAAGTCCACGTTGCTCTCCGTTACTTCCAACGCCCGTCCCTAGATCGCCAACTACCACTTCACGACCCTGTTCCCCAATTTGGGCGTTATTTATGTAGACGAGGGCGTTTCCTTTGTAATGGCGGATATTCCCGGCATTATCGAGGGCGCGGCAGAGGGCGCAGGCCTGGGTCACGATTTCCTGCGGCACATTGACCGCTGCCGTCTGCTGGTTCACATTGTGGATGTGTCCGGCAGCGAGGGCAGAGATCCGGTGGAGGATTTCGACGCTATCTGCGAAGAACTCCACAACTACTCTGTTGATTTGGG
>JAZQBF010000102.1:0-5454 GCA_045545615.1 Faecousia sp. | reverse complement strand
TTTATGCTATATTATGTCTCCGGGCAGGTAACGGTTTTAGAGCCGGGACTTGCCGTGATCGACTGTGGCGGCGTAGGCTACGGCTGCCGGGTCACGGCATATACTGCCGCCCAACTGAAAGTAAATCAGCCGGCAAAACTGTTTATAACAGAATCCATCCGGGAGGATGCCTTTGATCTTTACGGCTTTTCCAGCCGGGAAGAGCAGAAATGCTACGAACTTTTAACCACCGTTAACGGCGTCGGTCCGAAAGCGGCGATGGCGATCCTCTCTGCCGGTCCGCAGAATTTCACATTGGCAGTGATGACCGGTGATGAAAAACTCCTTACTGCCGCCCAGGGCATCGGCAAAAAGATCGCCCAGCGGATCATTTTGGAACTGAAAGACAAAATGGGCTCAACTGCGGAACTGGATTTCTCCACAGGCCCTGCTGTTGTTGCCGCCCCCGGCGCCAACAACAATGCCGCTATGGCAAACGCCGCCTTGCAGGAACTGGGATATTCTCCTGCCGAAATCGCCACAGCGCTGAAAGGGGCAGATCCCAACGCCACTACCGAAGAACTGGTGCGTCACGCCCTTAGAGCGATGGTTATGAAAGGATAATTTTTTATGAGCCTTGAGTTTTCTGAAGAATTAGCAAGTCCTATTATTTCTCCCACGTTTGCGCCGCAAGATGCCGGCGAGATCGGTCTGCGGCCGAAACTGTTGTCGGACTATACCGGCCAGGAGAAAGCCAAGGGCAATCTTTCTGTTTATATCGAGGCCGCCCGGCTGCGTGGTGAGCCACTGGACCACACCTTGCTTTACGGCCCTCCCGGCTTGGGCAAGACGACCCTGGCAGGTGTGATCGCCAATGAGATGGGTGTCAATATCCGCATCACCTCTGGTCCTGCCATTGAAAAACCCGGCGATTTGGCGGCGTTGCTGACCAACCTAAACCCCGGGGATATTCTGTTTATCGACGAGATTCACCGGTTAAACCGGGTGGTGGAAGAAATTCTGTACCCGGCGATGGAGGATTTTGCCATTGATATTATCGTGGGAAAAGGCCCTTCCGCCAATTCTATCCGGCTGGATTTGCCCAAGTTTACCCTTGTGGGCGCAACCACAAGAGCCGGTCAACTGTCTGCACCTTTGCGTGACCGTTTTGGTGTTAGTTTGCGTTTGGAACTGTATACCAATGAGGAACTGGCGAAGATCGTTACCCGGTCGGCAACTATTTTGGGTATGGATATCGACCCGGCAGGCGCATATGAGATTGCATCCCGCAGCCGCGGTACGCCCCGTATCGCAAACCGGTTTTTGCGCCGTGTCCGGGACTTTGCCCAAATTATGGGCGACGGTACCATCACCAAAGAAGCCGCAGATCTTGCCCTGTCCCGTTTGGAAGTGGATCAATTGGGTTTGGATACGATTGACCGGCGGATGCTCACAGCCATTATCAAAAACTATGGCGGCGGTCCGGTTGGCTTGGAAACATTGGCGGCAACCATCGGCGAAGAAGCGATCACCCTGGAAGATGTGTATGAGCCTTATTTGATGCAGTTGGGCTTCCTCAGCCGCACCCCCAGAGGCAGATGTGTTACCCAATTGGCGTACCAGCACCTGCACATCCCCTTTGACGGTCAAACACAGTTTTCTATCTAAAACTTTGGAAAATTGCATAAAATCTGTTTTTTAACCGAAAATATTTTCATAAAGTATTGACAAAACACAAAGCCGTGGTATAATGACCAAAGTGGTGCAAAGCATCCAAAATCAGACCCTGGGGGTTTCCGTTCAATCACGTTAGACTTTCACGGGGCATCAACAAACCGAAGAGAGGTAAAATCAATGTACGAAGACAAGACTTTAGTATGCAAAGAGTGCGGCAGTGAGTTCGTGTTCACCGCTGGCGAACAGGAATTCTACGCAGAGCGCGGCTTCCAGAATGAGCCCCAGCGCTGCAAGGCTTGCCGTGACGCTCGCAAGAATGCTGCCCGTGGTCCCCGTGAGTTCTTCACCGCTACCTGCGCACGTTGCGGCGGCGAGGCAAAGGTTCCCTTCGAGCCCAAGACCGACCGTCCCGTATACTGCAGCGATTGCTTCGCTCAGATGCGCGCAGAAGGCTAATAAAGCACAAACAAAAAACGCACCGTACAAACGGTGCGTTTTTTATATGGGAAAACGCAAAAAATTCCCCAAGCCTACTGGCTTGGGGAATTTATGTTCTTACAGATACTTCTTAACTTCTTCGGAAGCCTGGGCGGGATCGTCGGACACGGTGATGGTGATGTTCATATTGTTGGTTTCTGCGAAAGCAGCGCACCAAATGATGAAAGCCTCACCGGCGGCACGATCGTTGCCGATAGTCTTATACAGATTGTCGATGTACACATTGGTAATATCGAAGTTACCGGCATGCAGACCGCTGAGGAAACCCTTCAGCATATCCAGAGAGTTGATGCCGTATTCTTCGGAGTCGACCAGGCGAACCCGGTAGTTAATATCATAAGTCAGTTTCTTGCCATATTCGATGCAAACCACATCGCCCTGGGCGTTGGAAACGGCCTCGTTGATGGAGTCGATCAGTTTCTTGGTCTTGCCGGAGCCCGTCAGGCCCATAATTACTTGAATCATCGGAAATTCCTCCTTTGCTGTGCAGCATTTTGCTGTATGTTAATTTTAACAGTTTATCAGCAAGAATGCAACCTCTAAATGTGAAAATATCAAACTATTTTTTCGGCTAATTTTCACAAAAAGTCAAAATGACTTAAGACTCGTAACCGGGCTTGCCCAGCAACTTGAACATATTGCGCTTGTAGAATTCAACACCGGGCTGGTTGAAGGGGTTGACGCCCAGCATATAAGCGGAAACGCCGCATGCCAGTTCGAAGAAATAGAACATCTCGCCCAGTTTTTCATTGTTCAGTTCGCCCATATCCATGGTGATCACGGGAACGTTGCCGTCCACGTGGGCAGCCAGCGTGCCCAGGAACGCCTGCTCGTCACCAAAGTCCAGGGTCTTGCCTTCCAGATAGTTCAGGCCGTCCAGATTCTTATAGTCGCCGCCGATGGTGAGTTTCTGCTGGGGTGCATCAAAGCGAACCATGGTTTCAAAGATATTCCGCTCGCCCTGCTGGATCATTTGACCCAGGGAGTGGAGGTCGGGAGTAAATTCGGCAGTTACGGGGAAAATACCCTTGCCGTCTTTGCCTTCGGATTCGCCAAAGAGTTGCTGCCACCAGCCACCCATCATCTTGAAGCCGGGCTCAAAGGATTCCAGGATCTCCATGCACTTGCCGTTGCGGTACAGCAGGTTACGGGCAGCGGCATACAGCCAAACAGGGTTCTCGAAAGAGCGGATGTCATAGACCTTTTTCGCCGCAGCAGCGCCGCGCATCACTTCCATAGGATCAATACCGGCAACAGCCATAGGCAGAAGACCCACAGCGGTCAGAACGGAGTAACGGCCACCAACATTGGGAGGAATTACGAAAGTCTCCCAGCCTTCCTCAGTAGCCATTTGGCGCAGCGCGCCCTTGACCGGGTCGGTGATGGCGTAGGTGCGCTTCTTTGCGCCCTCGGTGCCGTACTTGCGCTCCAGCATCCAGCGCAGTGCACGGGTTGCGATGGCAGGCTCGGTGGTAGTGCCGGATTTGGAGATAATGGCGATGGAGAAATCCTTGCCCTCCAGCAGGCGCTGCAGTTCATTCCAGGCACGGGTAGAAAGGGTGTTGCCTGCGTAATAGATCTGGGGATTGCCCTTACCCTTGCCGATGTTGTGGTTTGCGCCCTGCATCAGTTCGATGGCTGCCCGGGGGCCCAGGTAACTGCCGCCGATGCCGATAACAACAAAAACATCGGAAGTCTCCCGGATCTGCTTGGCAGCAGCCCGGATGCGGCGGATCTCCTCAGTTTCTTCTTCTACGGGCAGGTTCAGCCAACCCAAAAAGTCGTTGCCGTCGCCGGTGCCGTCAACCAGTGTCTGATGGGCGGCAAAAACCTCTTTTTCGGTAGCCAGCAGATCCGGCAGGGACAACTCGCCCCAAACATTGGAAATATCAACTTTAATCATAACGAATAATCCTTCCTTTTCCATTTATGCTATGTATATGTTACCGCAAAACTTCGCCAAACGCAAGACCTAAGAAAAAAGTTTACCAATATTTCCAAAGGCTATGGCTTTTTCGCACCAGGCAATGTATAATATATGAAAAAAGTGCGTTGGAGGAATGGCTATGCAATATGCATTTGGTGTAGATTTAGGCGGTACAACGGTGAAAATTGCCTTTTTTGATCTGGAAGGAACGATGCTCCACAAATGGGAGATCCCTACCCGCAAAGAGGAAAAGGGCGCGTATATTTTGCCGGATATTGCCGCAGCCATTGACGATTTCCTGGCTTGCCGGAAAATTTCCCGGCAGGAAGTTGCAGGCGTTGGTATCGGCGTGCCCGGCGCAGTGGATGCAGCGGGTGTAGTTGCCGGCTGTGACAACTTAGGTTGGGGCATTTTCAATGTGGCGGAAGAATTCCGCAAATTGGTAGGGCTGCCGGTGAAAGCGGGCAATGATGCTTCTGTAGCCGCCTTGGGCGAATGCTGGAAAGGTAGCGGCAAGGGTTTCCAAAATATGCTCTTTGTTACCTTGGGCACCGGTGTTGGCGGCGGTATCGTGATGGACGGTAAGGTGGTGCTGGGCACCCACGGCGCTGCCGGCGAGATCGGTCACATGGTCATCAACCGGGAGGAGACCGAAACTTGCGGCTGTGGCAAAAAGGGCTGTGTGGAGCAATATTGCTCGGCAACCGGCGTTGTGCGGATGGCAAAACGGTACTTAGCGGCTACAGACAAACCCTCTTCCTTGCGGAGCATCGAAAACCTCACCTGCAAGGATGTGTTTGATGGGGCAAAGGCCGGAGATGCAGCCGCGCAGGAAATTTTGGAGCAGGTCTACGATCTGATGGGCGAGTTTATTGCCAATATCTGCATCGTCCTAAACCCCCAGGCTGTGGTCATCGGCGGCGGCGTCAGCAAGGCAGGGGATGTACTTATCGATGGCATCAAACGCCATTTTGACAAGTATATTTACCACGCCAGCACCGATGTGACCTTCGCTCTGGCAACACTGGGCAACGATGCCGGCGCTTATGGCGCAGTAAAATTGATTTTGGAGGCATAATTATGGATAAAAATGCGTTATTCAAACTCTCTTACGGTCTGTTTGTGCTGACTGCCCGGGAGGATGGCAAAGATAACGGCTGTATCATCAACACCGCAATGCAACTGACAGATACCCCCTGTACCATCAGCATTGCGGTAAATAAAGAAAATTATACCCACGATATGGTGCTCCGTTCCGGGGAATTCAATTTGTCTGTTCTTTCCGAAGATGCGGTGTTTTGGATTTTCCAGCATTACGGCTTCCAGTCCGGAAAAGATGTGGATAAATTCGCATCTATTCCTGAGGCAAGAAC
>JAZQBF010000101.1:0-1880 GCA_045545615.1 Faecousia sp. | reverse complement strand
GAGGAAGAGAACTTTGCCCGTACTATCGATACCGGTATGCGTATTTTCGGTGAAAAACTGGCGCAGCATAAGGCTAACAATGAAACTGTTTTCTCCGGCGCAGATGCGTTCTTGCTTGCAGATACCTACGGTTTCCCCATCGACCTGACAGTTGAGATGCTGGAAGATGAGGGTATGAGCGTGGATATGGACCGTTATGCCCAATGCCGTGAGGAACAGCGTGTAAAGGCCCGTGAGGCCCGTAAAGCCCTGGGTGATTTGGGTTGGGCAGGCATTGATTTCGGTTCTGATGTGCCTGCTACGGAGTTCGTAGGCTATGATGTAAACAATTGCAACGCAAATGTTGTGGCTGTTTGCGTTGGCGAAGAAGTTACCGGTTCTATTGCCGGCGGCGAAAAGGGCATTATCGTTCTGGATAAAACACCTTTCTATGCAGAAATGGGCGGTCAGTCTGCTGACCACGGTGTAATTTTGGTAGGCGATAGCCGATTCATTGTAACAGATGTTCAAAAGGATAAGGGCGGCAAATATCTCCACAGCGGTAAAATGGTCAGCGGAATGATCAAAACTGATGATGTTGTGTGCGCATCCATTGATGTTGAACGCCGTAAGGCTATTATGCGTGCCCATACGGCTACACACCTGCTTCAAAAGGCGTTGAAATCCGTCCTTGGTGACCATGTGCATCAGGCAGGTTCTCTTGTAGAGCCTGACAGACTGCGTTTTGACTTCTCTCACTATGCTGCGGTTACTTCTGAGGAGATCGCAAAGATCGATTCTATCGTTCAAAGTGCGATTCTGGAAGGATACGGCATTGACATTCGGGAAATGCCGATTGAGGAAGCAAAACAGATGGGCGCTATGGCGCTTTTCAGCGAAAAATACGGCGATACTGTGCGTGTTGTCAATATGGGCGGTTACTCCATTGAACTTTGCGGCGGTACACATCTGAATAACACCGCTAAGGTTGGCCCTTTCCGTATTGAAAGCGAAGGCAGTGTTGCTTCGGGTGTACGCCGTATCGAGGCAATTACCGGTAAAGAGTGCTTGTCCGAAATGAATCTGGCAAGACAGAGAGTATATGATGCTTGTGCTGTTTTGAAGACAAAGCCTGCAGAATTGGCGCAAAAACTGGAAACACAAATTGAGGAGATCAAGGCGCTGAAACGCGCTGTTGAAGCCTATAAGGACCGCGAGAACGCCAGCGAGGGCGACCGTTTCCTCTTGGGCGCACGGGTTGTTGGTGATTTCCATGTTGTTACTGCCAATGTTCCTGATGCAGATGCAGGCCGTCTGCGTAAAATTGGCGATACGCTCCGAGATAAAGCACCTGATGTTGTTGCTGTTTTGTCTACCGTGAATGATGATAAGATCACATTCTTGGCTGTTTGCGGCAAAGATGCTGTTGCAAAGGGTCTTAAGGCAGGAGAAATCGTGAAGTTGGTTTGCACTTGCTGCGGTGGTTCCGGCGGCGGTAAGCCTGATTCCGCTATGGGTGGCGGTAAGGATATTACCAAGATCGACAATGCACTTGCCCTTGTCGATGATTATGTAACATCCAAGATCTGATATTAAAAAAGGACGCTGCTTACTGTGGCGTCCTTTTTACAAAGTGAGGTGAGAACATTGAGAAAGTTAATGTTTATAACCATCGGTTTTGTCCTTTCGCTTATTTGTTGCGTATATTTGCTGCAATTACATCAATATATCTATTTAATACCAATCTCTTTTCTCGTTGTTCTTGCCGTCATATTACTTCAAAAACATTTCCGTTTTTGGAAACACACTTTAGTCATTTTTCTTGGATGCATTCTGGGCGTAATATCGCTGCTAACTTTCGATTCTGTCAAACTAAAACCCCTGCGGGCAATTGATGGTCA
>JAZQBF010000100.1:0-5664 GCA_045545615.1 Faecousia sp. | reverse complement strand
GTAGACCCCAAAGAAGATGTTCCGGTGATGCTCTACGCCTCCAGCGGTGACTTTACCATGGACACCTGGAATATGACCAACCGCCCCCATTTGACCGGTTTCTTGATGGATGGCTATGCCGCCGCCTGCTACGAACACCCCTATGTGCCTATGGGCAAGGGTGACCACTACGGTTACTATGACGGCTCTACCGGTGTCAACGGCAGTGTGGGCGCTGTCACCGGCGATAGTTTCAACGGTTCGCTCTATGCTTACAACGGCATCAAGATCAACACTGCCGCTGTGCGTATGGTTCGCTATATTGCAGAAGAATACGGCTTTGATCCGGAGAAAGTGGGCATTACCGGCATCTCCAAAACCGGTAATGTTCTGAAATTGGGTCATCCCAATCCGGAAACACTGCCCGAGGCACGGATCTATGACGGACAGACCGGCAAGACCCGGTATGAAGAAGGGTTTACCGACGATGTTGTGGGCGCTACCGGTATCTTACGGGGTGGCAAAGAACAGCCCTGGCTGGAATATGCCAATACGGATACCGAGATCCCCTCCAATGTGCAGTTTGTTTTCTGCGCGGTTGGCGGCGGTCAGGAGACCATCACACCGGAACACGCGCCTATCTACATCTGCGGCACTATGCTCCCCTCCGGTTCTTACTACGGATTCTACCCCTATGTAATGTCCTACTGTTTGAGCAACAACGTGCCGGTGATGGACTATGTATGTGAAAATGTGGGCCACGAGTTCGGTTTCGGCAACGACAAAGAAACCGGCAACAGTGTCTACACCGCGCTGTTTGAATGCGCCAACTATTATCTGCTGGACGGTCAGGCACGGTGTGAATACATTAAGCCTCTAAATGGCGCGGACTATGTAAACCCCACCGCAGATATCACCGTAAAATTCAATGCCGGCATTGACATTACGGAAATCAACAGCAAAGTAACCGTTACAAACGATGCCACCGGCGCAAAGGTAAAAGGCGTATGGACCGCCTCCTACGGCGATACTATGTATACCTTCACCCCCTTCGGCATGGAGGGCGGTTACCGCTACAGCGTCACTGTCCCGGCAACCATCGTTGCCAAAAACGGCAAGACACTGAAAGAAGGCAAAATTGCATCCTTCACCACCGTCCGGAGTAAAAGTGAGGCAGCCGCCTCCACCACCGGCAACAGCGCCCTCTCTTACGGTGAAGATTATCTGGTGCAGTTTGCAGACTTAAAACAAACCGATTCTTTCCGTACAGAACTCCGCTTCCGGGTGGAAAACGACGCTGCCAATGTGGTGCAGGTATACCTTGCCCATATGGGAGAAAACGGCGCTTATACAGTAGATTCCACGCCTTTGGGCGAAGTGAATCTGTGTGGCGCAGGCGAATATACCTTTGATTTAACATCCCACCTGGCAAGCATTGCGGAAGAAAATACTGCGTTTTGCCTGCGGACGAAAAAGTCTGCCGGTGAGACGGAAATAGCAAATATTGATTTAGAAGACCTGAATGACGGCGACCCTATGACCGCCGTTCACGGCGCTTATGCCGGCACCTATGCCAAGGTCTCCATCTCCGATGATTTGGCATCTTTGGGTAAGGGCAACAGCATCAAATTCACCGGCTTCCGGCAGGAAGAATACGATGGCTACCACAAGTTCTATCAGACCCATACCAATGTATTTATCTACCAGTTGGGCGTAAAAGCCACCGATCTTACCCCAGAAGACTACGGCAGACGATTCCGGTTAAGTTTCAGCGTTTATGATACAACCAGCCGCAATTTCAACCTGCAGGTAGGCAGAGATACCCTGGGCACCCAGGGCAGCGATATCGACTTTGCCGCAGAAAAGGGTACATTCACTACCCAGGCAGGCAAATGGACCGATTATCAACTAGACTACAGCGTTAATTCTCCTCTGCAGTATACCACGCTGCAGAAAAAGAACATTGTACTGATGGCAGATGCCGGCGGCGCGGATATGGAAACATATCCTATGTATGTGGACGATTATAAGATCGTAGAGATCACCACCGATGTGCAATTGGGCGCTGCATCGCTTGTAACCACGCCGGTACAAACCCAAACCCTGACACCTACGGATTTTGCCTATGTAGAAAATGGCGAGATGGCAGACACGGAAATGGATGCCACCGGCGGCATGATGGTCAGCGGACAGACACTGAAACTGATGGATGCCCAAAAGACCTATATCAAACTGCCCCTTGCAAATTACGCAGGCGGTCCGCTGAAGTTCTCCTTTGATACCGAGGCAGGCAGCAACGGCAGACTTTGTGTTTACGGCGTAGCCGATAAAGATGCCTCCTGGAGCAGCGATACCATCCACTACTTAAATGCCCCTGCCAATGACCGGTTGAGCAATGGTGTGGACCTCTCTCAAGTTTACGGACAGCGGTCGCTGGGCGAATTTACTGTTGACGGCGCCCAGAGTTGCACAGTTGACCTTACGAACTTTGCCTTGACGATGCACACCAAAGGCGCAGAATATCTTACCCTGATCCTTACCATGGAAGGCCAGCGGCAGACCGTGACCTTGACCGAGGATTTTGAAGACCCGGAGATGGTCCGTGTCGCAGGTTCCACCGCCGGTTTGGGATCTACCGATAAACAAGATCACACCACCGGCAACGGACACAGTTATGCTATGACCCCGGCGCAGTATACCTATGAGAGAATGCAACTTCTCCTTTTGGGTCAGAAAGACGCTGTGGCTGTGGGTCAGCGGTATCGCATCACTTTCTGGGCAATGGCAAGCGACGTGGGCAATTTCCGCATCTGCGTGATCCCCAAGGGAAAGACTACCAACTATTCTCCTATGGCCTGCCCTGTAACTACCGCCAATCAGTGGACGCAGTACACCTATGAATTCATCCTGACGGAAGAAATGCTCACCGGTGATCCCTACATCAGTTTCAGTATGAACGATTTCGGTACACTGGGCAATAAGACGCTGTATGTGGACGACTTTACTGTGGAGCAGATTGGTCTGAATCAAGCAACCTTTGTTCCCAATTTCACCACCGAGTCGGACAAACTGGTATCTTTGGAAACATTTGACGACTGGACCACCGGTCAAGCCGCCTGGTCTGTCCACGAAGACACTTACACCGGTAAAGACGCTTACTATCAGTATGGCTTCAACTCCACTACCACCGGCAGAGATATTGTGGAAACAGAGGATGCAACCTCCGGCGAGGGCAAATCCTTCAAATTTATCCCCAATTCCTCCGGTTGTAAAGTAAAATTCTACGGCATTCTGGACTCTCTGGCAGAAAAAGATATCGGCAGAACCGTAACAGTCAGTTTCAAGGTAAAGATTCCCGCCCTACCTGCGGGTAAATCTTCTCTGAAGTTCCAGTATGGTATGATCTCCGGTCTTTACCGTCTGGGCAGCGACACCAATGGGCTCACCGGTGAAGTTACCGATGCCGCAGACTATCAGGTACACTACTACCAAAAGCACGAGACCACAGTCACAGAAGCCGATGTTGGCAAATGGATCACCTGCACATTCCCCGTAACGGTGGATGCCAATATGCTCCCCCGGGCAGCGGCGCTGAATTCTTCCCGTCCCAAGGATTACGAAGCAGGTTTGGGTATGCTGGGTATCGGCTCGACAGATATCCGCTCCGGCGCACTGGATCTGACTATGTATATCGATGATATTATGGTCACGGAAGCCGCCGACGAAACAGAAACGCCCAAGATCCCCTTTACCTACACCCAGCGGTTTGAATCGGTAACCGATTCCAATTTGGCGGACTACGGCAAGATCACCTCTTACTCTACCGCTTATCTCTCTGCAGACGCTGCATCCAAAAAGGCTATCGACACCCTTTCTGTTACTAAGGAAGATGCCTACAGCGGCGACACCGCTCTGAAGATGGTCGCCCATACTTACAACAACGGCTACCGTTTCAACAACTGCTTCCAATTGACTTTGGGTGCAGAGTACACGGTATCTTTCCGGCTCAAATCCAACAAAGCCGGTGATCTTTGGGTGGCGCTATGCGGCAGTAACAACGCCTTGTATCACAACGGCAGATCCGGCACATACGGAAAAGTGACCATCGCCGAAGCAGATGTGGGCAAGTGGGTACAATACAGTTACACCTTTACCGTAGACCAAACGATGATCGACAGTAACATCTGTTATTTCATTATCCGCGCAGGACTTTTGCGGAATCAAACCACCGTCGTCACCGACAGCATCGATGGCAAGGATGTGTATAACGCAGAAAAATCCTCGCCTTTGGTGATGTATTTTGATGATCTGCGCAGTGAAGAGGTCGTCAGCGGTGGCGTTCAGGCAGCCATCGTTCCCTCCGAAGCCGTCACCCTCAATGCAGCAGGTTCTACAGACACAGCATTCTTGGGTGTGCAGGCAAGCGGCAAAAATCCTGCGCCGCAGGGCATTCGCAAGGCATACCTGACCTTTGAAAGCAAAGACGCGTATCGCTATGCCGAAAGAGCCATTTTGAATCTGACGGTATCCCAAGCCGCCGGACAAACCTTGAATGTATACGGCTTGAAAGATCTTACCTATCCCGACAGCATCACTTATGAAAATGCCCCGGGCAACACCGAAGACGAGAGCATTCGGCTGGGCAATCAGTATGGCGGCAAACCGCTGTACCAAATCGCCCTTAACGATGCAGGCATTTATCAGGTGGATATTACGGACTATGTCCGGAACTACCGGGCAGAAGAACTGCTGTTGGTGCTTACCACAGAAGATCCCGGTAGCCGGGAGTACTTCCGTTTGGATCTTTCTCAATTCTCCTTTAATGAAGATGTGGACTACATTTGTGACGGAACAGTCAGTGTCACGGAGGGCGTGGCAACAGTAACTGGCAACAGCATGCAGATCCTCCATCCCTTTGGAAACGGCGCGACCGCCAAGGCTGGCGCTTATACAGTCAGCGCAAAGGTGTCTGCCCCAAGTGGCAACATCACCCTGGCTGCGCTGAACAAAGCAGGCGCTGTGATCGCCTCCAAGACCATATCTGCCAACGGCGAGCAGGCCATTACATTGGATGTGGCAACAGATGAAGCCATCCATAGCCTGCAGATCAGTACCACCGCAGAGGGTTTTACCTTTGAAGATGTGACGGTTTCTGACAGTGCGGTTATTGTTTTGCCGGAAGTTTCTTTGGATGTGTCCGTTGCGGAAGAGTCCCAGCCCGACCTGAAGTTCTCCAATGCCGCATTGGAACTGCACAGCAATCTGGCGATTCAGTTCAAGGCAAATGCCGGCTTGTTTGAAAGCAGCAGTTACAAGAATCCCTATGTGGTATTTCACTTTAACGGCAACGAGAAGACCGTAACGGAATACAAAGTGGAAAATGGTCAGTATGTATTCACCTTTACGGACATCGCGCCCAACCAGATCGCCGAAAAAGTGCAGGCGACCCTCCACGCAGATTGGAATGGCGCAGATGTGGCAAGCGCACCTCTGTCCTACGGCGTATCGGATTACTGCTACCGGATGCTGAAGAATTCTGCAGTGGTGAACAACGATGCCTATGCGGAATTGCGGACACTGCTGGTAGATCTGCTCCGCTATGGCGCAATGGCACAGAAGTTTACAGGTTTTACCGGTGAAACGGTAGATGCGGCTTTGACCGATGCCCAGGCAGCCTGGGGTACT
>JAZQBF010000099.1:0-14344 GCA_045545615.1 Faecousia sp. | reverse complement strand
TGGCCCACAGAACGACATGGCTACGATCCGACTTCATTTACCGGCTCTGATGTCAACCAGTGGCCGCATCCAGGACTAACAACGATTCGCAATTTGGGGTTCAAGACAGCGGCCTTGGCGTTAACTGACGATTCAGTTTCGATCGACGATCCCGATTTGAACAACGAAAGCAAACTGGCGATCATCCTTGGCAGCGAAGGTGACGGCTTGACGACAGATACCATCGCGCAATGTGATTACACCGTAAAGATCCCAATGCAGCATGGTGTTGATTCTCTGAATGTGGCAGCCGCCAGTGCCGTTGCATTCTGGCAATTGTGCAAATGAGGTGATATGTATGGAATTATATATAGGCCGGCCTGCAGATGTGTCAGACCGTTTACGAAAAGAGATTCGTTCTTATGACTTGCTGGATAAATTGAATATATCCTACGGCCGTGTGGATCATGAACCTGCTATGACTATGGATGCGTGCATTCAGGTAGATTCTGTTTTAGGCGCTGCAATGTGCAAAAACTTACTTCTTTGCAACCGGCAGTGTACTGATTTCTATTTATTGATGATGCCCGGCGATAAGCCATTTAAGACAAAAGAACTTTCTGCACAGATCGGTTCTTCCCGTCTTTCTTTTGCTGACGGTTCTTATATGGAAGAATTTTTGGATATTACCCCCGGTTCTCTGAGCGTTCTTGGTCTGATGAACGACAATAAGAATCGCGTAAAACTGTTAATTGACAGCGATTTACTTCATAGTGAATATGTCTGTTTTCACCCTTGTATCAATACCAGCAGTTTACGGATCACAACTGCAGATTTCACAGATAAATTGCTGCCCGCACTTGCACACGATCCGGTTTATGTGCAGTTGAAAGGAGAATAATATGGACCACCGTGAATATGCCGCCAAATTGTTTTACGACGGATACAGTTGCTCGCAAGCCGTAGCAATCGCTTTTTGCGATGTCACCGGTTTAGAACCCGAATTTTCTGCAAAAATGGCATCTTCATTCGGCGGCGGTTTTGGTCGACTGCGTGAAGTATGTGGCGCCGTGTGTGGAATGATGTTGGTAGCAGGCTTGCTGTACGGGTACTCCGGTCAAGATGATGCCGAAGGCAAGCGGGAACATTATGCCCGTGTTCAGGAATTGGCTGGAGAATTTCGTGAGAAAGTCGGCAGCATCGTTTGCCGTGAAATTCTGAAAAATCCGCCTACCGACCCTACACCATTACCCAGAACAGAAAGTTACTATAAAAACCGGCCATGTGTTCACATGGTGATCACGGCTGCTGAAATTCTTGATAAATACATTGAAAATCACCCATTTTAAAACGCAAAACCACCATTATTCAATTAAATCTGATATTTTCATTGTATTCGATAAAATTTTTTCAATTTCCATAATTTTTTGTTTTACAAATGGACAATCTTGTATTATAATAGTTCCGTGATTTTTTAACCACGCAAATTTTATTTAGATTGGAAGTGGACTTATGAGCCGGATGTTAGGTACTGTATCAATGGGAATCCGTGCTCCCATCATCCGCAAAGGTGATAACATCGCTGAGATCGTAACCAACTCTGTTTTGGATGCAATGAAGTATGACGGTCTGAAACCCCGTGACCGCGACGTAGTTGCAATGACAGAAGCAATTGTCGCCCGCGCACAAGGCAACTACGCATCTGTTGATGATATTGCAACGGATGTACGCAACAAATTTGGTGGTGGGACTGTTGGTGTTATTTTCCCCATCCTCAGCCGCAACCGTTTTGCGATCTGTCTTCGCGGTATTGCAAAGGGCTGCAAAAAGGTCGTTTTGATGCTTAGTTATCCTTCTGACGAAGTTGGCAACCATCTCATCGACTGGGATATGATGGACAAAAACAACGTTGACCCTTACAAGGATGTTCTTACCGAAGAAAAATATCGTCAACTTTTTGGCTATATCAAACATCCTTTCACCGGTGTTGACTATGTGGAATACTACGGTAATCTGATCCGTGAATGTGGCGCTGAAGTGGAGGTCGTATTTGCAAACGATCCTCGCGCGGTTCTTTCTTATACTAAAAACGTTTTGAACTGCGACATTCACACCCGTGCTCGTACAAAGCGTTTATTGAAGGCTGCCGGCGCAGAAAAAGTCTACGGTCTTGACGAGATTATGAATGCACCCGTCAACGGTAGTGGTTGCAACGAGAAATACGGTCTTTTAGGTTCTAACAAGTCCACCGAAAACACCGTAAAACTGTTCCCCCGGGAATGTCAGGATCTGGTTATGGAAATCCAGGCAAACCTGTTAAAGGAAACCGGCAAACACATTGAGGTTATGGTTTACGGTGACGGCGCATTTAAGGATCCCATTGGAAAGATTTGGGAACTGGCTGATCCTGTTGTCTCCCCTGCTTACACCCCCGGTTTGGAAGGAACTCCCAACGAACTGAAACTGAAATATTTGGCAGATAATGATTTTGCAAATCTTTCCGGCAAAGAGTTGCAGGACGCTATCAAAGCCAAGATCGAGCAGAAAGACGGTTCCAGCCTTGTTGGCAATATGGCCGCTCAGGGCACAACACCCCGTCGCTTGACTGATTTGATCGGTTCTCTGTGTGATCTGACCTCCGGCTCCGGCGATAAGGGCACGCCCATCGTCTATATTCAGGGTTATTTTGATAACTATACCTCTGACTAACTTATATTTGAAAATCCGCAGACGTTAAGTCTGCGGATTTTTGTTTATTCTACAGTTTGGAAAATTCTTTTCATCAACTCTTCTCTGCCGGTCCCTTTCTCTGCCGAGAAAGGAATCAATTGACAGTTTTCAGAAAGTTCCAAATCTTCCCGTATAGTCTGCATATTGGGTATCAGTTCGCTTTTTTTCAGTTTGTCCAATTTGTTTGCTACCACAACAAATGGGCAACCGCTTTCAATAAACCACTGCGCCATTGTAATATCGTTGTTGGTAGGCGCATGACGTGCATCCACGATCATAATTCCCAAATCGATACGGTTTGCCGCAAAGTAAGATTCCATCAGCCGCGCCCAGCGGTCTTTTTCCGCTTGGGAGACTTTTGCATAGCCATAACCGGGCAGATCCACAAAATAGCATTTTTTATCAACAGTAAAATAATTCACGTGAATCGTCTTTCCAGGTTTCTCGCCAACTCTTGCAAAATTCTTTCGTTGCAGCACGCGGTTGATTACCGAAGATTTACCAACATTGGATTTACCCGCAAATGCGATCTCCGGCAGTCTTTCCTTCGGAAAATCTTTGGAAGAAGCCGCAGAAATCAAAAATTCAACATTATGAAGATTCATACATCCACCTCACTGCCGAATTGTAGACTTGCGTGTCTTGGTTTTCACTTCTTCCGGAATATTCTGCATAAGGGTTGGAACAATATCTGCCTTAAAATTCAAGGCTGTTGACAAAACTGTATCGATGTTCTGCGCAGTAACAAAATTCAGAGAAGACCGCACAACCGGGTCGATCCGTTCCAGATCTCTTTCATTATCCTTGGGAATGATTACTGTGCGAATACCTGCGCGTAACGCAGCCATTGTTTTTTCTTTCAAACCGCCAATGGCAAGAACACGGCCACGAATAGAGATCTCGCCGGTCATCGCCACATCAGATCTTACTGTAACGCCGGTCAACGCAGAAACAATGGCAGTACAGACCGTAACACCGGCAGAAGGACCATCTTTGGGAACAGCACCTTCAGGAAAATGAACATGAATGTCTTTCGTTTTGTAGAAATCCGGCTCGATCCCAAGGACCTTGACATTTGCGCGGATATAACTCATAGCCGCTTGCGCAGATTCCTTCATTACATCACCCAAATTACCGGTAAGTTCCAGTTTGCCGGTGCCGTCCATTACATTCACTTCCACCTCTAACGTTTCGCCACCCACAGATGTCCAGGCAAGACCGGTAACAATACCGACTCTGTCATTGGCAGGAATGCGGTCAGGAAGGAATTTCCGAACGCCCAAATACTGTGGAACATTGCTGCCGTTTACGCTGACACTCTTGGTAGTAGGCGTTTCAACAAAGAACATATCGGCTTTTCTGCAAATTTCCGCAATTGACCGCTCAAGATTTCTCACGCCAGATTCACGGGTATAGCACCGTATGATCTCCCGGATGCCGTCATCGGTTATCTTAAGTTGCGATTTTTTCAGTCCGTGCTTTTTCAGTTGTTTGGGGATCAAATGTTTCTTTGCTATCGAAAGTTTCTCTTCGTCTGTGTAAGAGGATAATTCAATGATCTCCATACGGTCAAGCAACGGTCTGGGAATCGTATCGGTGGTGTTTGCCGTTGTGATAAACAGCACCTTGCTCAGATCAAAGGGTACTTCCAGGAAGTGATCCCGATAGGTTTTATTCTGTTCGCCGTCCAAAACCTCCAAAAGCGCAGCGCTTGGGTCGCCTCTGTAGTCAGAGCCCATTTTGTCGATTTCGTCCAGCAGCAAGATAGGATTGCGGCTACCTGCCTGGATCATTGCAGAAATAATACGACCGGGCATTGCGCCTACATAGGTCTTTCTATGACCACGAATATCTGCCTCATCATGGACACCGCCCAAGGCAATTCGCGCCATTTTTCTGTTTAAGCAATTTGCAATGGAATAAGCCACGGAAGTCTTGCCAACGCCGGGAGGTCCAACAAGGCAAAGGATCTGCGGCGGCATTTCCGGTGCAATTTGACGCACAGCAATGGTCTCCAATATGCGTGTTTTAACCTTTTCCAAGCCAAAATGGTCTCTATCCAGGATTTTTCTTGCGGAAGAAACATCAACCCGCTCTTTTGTTATCTTATTCCAGGGTAGTTCCAGAATGGTATCCAAATAGTTCCGAAGCACCGATGCTTCAGAAGATCCAAAGGGCTGTTTCTTCAATCTGGCAAGGTCCTTCAGAATTTTCTCTTCTGTATTTTGATCCAGATTCAGCATCAATATCTGTTTCTCATATTCCGCAAACTCAGAATATTCGTCACCTTCGCCCAATTCTTCCCGGATCGCCTTCATTTGCTCCCGCAAATAATAATCCCGCTGATTCCGGTCGATAAGAGATCTGGTTTTCTGCTGGATCTCTGCTTCTAACTGGAGCATCTCAAGTTCCTGATCCAAAAGATCCAAAACCTTCTCAAGGCGTCTTTGGCCATGAAGTTGACAAAGGAGTTTCGCCTTATCCGGATAATCAAACGCCGCATTTTGGGTAATAGAATCCGCAATAAAGCCGCAATCGGAAGATGCAATAATCCGTAATTGAACTGCCTGTGCAGGCCGTTCCGCCAGATCCATATATGCACCATAAAGAGATACTGCCTCTCTTCGCATAGCGCGTGCCCGGAGAGAATCGCGGACTGTAACCTCCTGAAGACGCTCAACACGACCGGAAAGATAAGGCTCTGTCTTCAGTATCTCCGTAATTTTAGCCCGGTAAAGACCTGTTACCAAAACACGAATGTTCTCATCCTGCGCCTTTAAAATTTGCTTGACCTTTACAACAGTACCAACAGGGTAAAGATCAGCAAAACCAGGGTCATCTTTTACAATATCTTTTTGGGGAACAAGCATCAAAATCTGATCTTTTTTCATTGCTTCTTCCAGCGCAAGGGCAGATTTCACTCTGCCAATATCAAAGTGAACAACTTGTTCGGGAAAAATAGCAATTCCACGCAGTGCCAAAACCGGCATTACGCCCGAAACTATTATTTCACTCATTTGTATCCCTCCCTTACTATGGGGCAAAAAGGGGGTAGTTTACTACCCCCTTTTATAATATCAATTTTACATCAGTTTCTCCCGGGGTTTCTTCGCATCCTTAAGGATTTGCGGTTCGGCGCCATTCACACAATCAGCAGTGATAACGACCTTTTTAATAGAAAGATCAGACGGGATTGCAAACATAATCTTCATCATGATTTCTTCCATAACCGCACGCAAACCACGGGCGCCTATCTGGCGTTCAATTGTTTTTTCCGCAACTGCTTCCAATGCTTCCGGTTGGATCTCCAAAACAACATTGTCCATTTCCAGAAGTTTTTCATACTGTTTGACCAACGCGTTTTTCGGTTCTGTCAGAATGCGGACAAGATCCTCTTTCTTCAGTTCCTGCAAACTTGTGATCACCGGCATACGACCAACCAATTCCGGAATAATTCCGAATTTCAAAAGATCGTGGGGCTGCACTTGCGCAAAAATCTTTCCCAGATCCCGATGCTTTTTGCTCTCCACCGGTGCATCAAAACCAATAGCAGATTTATCGGTGCGGGATTCAATAATCTTATCCAGTCCATCAAATGCGCCGCCGCAGATAAACAAAATATTGGTCGTGTCAACAGGAATCGTCTCCTGCTGGGGATGCTTTCTTCCACCCTGCGGCGGAACATTGGCAACCGTACCTTCCAATATCTTCAAAAGTGCTTGCTGTACGCCTTCGCCGGATACATCCCGGGTGATCGATGTATTTTCGCTCTTCCGGGCGATTTTATCCATCTCGTCAATATAGATGATGCCCCGCTGCGCACGATCCACATCAAACTCAGCGGCTTGAAGCAGACGAACCAGGATATTTTCCACATCATCGCCTACATAGCCAGCCTCAGTCAATGTAGTGGCATCTGCAATTGCAAAGGGCACATCCAAAAACTTGGCAAGCGTCTGCGCGAACAGTGTTTTACCGGAACCGGTAGGACCGATAAGCAAGATATTACTCTTTTGCAGTTCAATATCCGAATCATTCGCAAAATAGATGCGCTTATAATGGTTATATACAGCAACGGAAAGGGCAATTTTCGCATTGTCCTGACCAATGATGTAATGATCCATATACGCCTTCATCTCCATAGGTGTAGGGAGATGCGCGGGCGCACCGTCTGCAACATCGTTTGCACGGAGCAGATCATAACACGCATCCACACATTCGCTGCAGATATAAACGCCGGGACCGGCAATCAATTGGGCTCTGGACTCCCCTTTGCCGCAAAAGGAACAGCACGGGGTCTTTTCATCTGTCTTAGACATGAATCGGTTTCCGCCTTTCTATGCGATCAATGACGCTCGATCACACGGTCGATCAAACCAAAGTCCAGCGCCTCCTGAGAGGTCATAAAGTTATCACGTTCACAAGCCTCAGTAACCACGTCCACGCTCTTACCGGTGTTTTCAGCAAGGATCTTATTCATACGGGCTTTAATGGTCTCCAACCGTTTCATGTGAATCGCCATATCCGTAATCTGACCTTTGGTGCCGGCAGAGGGCTGATGGATCATAATCTCAGAGTTGGGAAGCGCCATACGCTTGCCCTTAGTGCCGGCGCTAAGCAAAAACGCGCCCATAGATGCTGCCATACCAACGCAAATGGTGGCAACATCGCACTTAATGTACTGCATCGTATCGTAGATTGCCATACCGGCAGTAACACTGCCACCGGGACTGTTGATATAGAACTGGATATCCTTATCCGGATCGTGCGCCTCCAGATAAAGCAACTGGGCAACGATCAAACTTGCAGTTGTATCGTTGACTTCTTCAGACAAGAAAATAATGCGGTCATTAAGCAAGCGTGAGAAAATATCATAACTTCTTTCGCCGCGGCTTGTCTGTTCAACAACATAGGGAATAAAACTCATGGTAATGTCTCCTTTCAAGGGGTTTGAAACATTCTAACCATTTAAGAGGAAAATTATTCCTCAGTAGCCTCCTCTGTCTTGGGAGCAGCCTTCTTGGTAGTGGTCTTCTTGGTGGTGGTCTTCTTGGTAGTGGTCTTCTTAGTAGTGGTCTTCTTGGCAGGCTCTTCCGCCTTGGGAGCAACCGCAACTGCAGAATCCACAACAATCTTCACAGCCTTGCGGTTCTCCAGGCTGGACTTAACTTCAGCCTCGGGAACCATTTCCTTAATTTTCTCTACTTCCATAGAATACTGTTTTGCCAGATTCTCAAACTCTTCAGCCAGTTCCTCATCGGAAACAGTAATGTTTTCAGTCTCAATGATCTTTGCGAGGGTCACATTGACCTTTGCCTGCTTCTCAGCAGCGGGACGGAATGCATTACGCATAGTGGAAACGTCGCCGCCCATCATCTTGGCATAGTTTTCCATGGAATATCCACTCATCTGCAACTGATAAGCAAAACGCTCCATCTGGTTGTCCAGTTCTGCCTCGACCAAAGCCTTAGGCATATCAACAGTGGCGTTTTCTGCTGCCTTATCAACGCAAGCCTGCTCGAAAGCGGAGTCGATTTGCTTCTGTGCAGACTCCAGAGCCTTTGCGCGGATATCCGCCTTCAGTTCCTCCAAGGTCTCAAACTCGGAAACATCCTTGGCGAACTCATCATCCTGAGCAGGCACATTGGTCACAGAAACCTTGTTGAGTTTAACATGGAACACAACAGCCTTGCCTGCCAGATCAGCGTGGTAATCCTCGGGGAAAGTGATATCGATATCCTTTTCCTCGCCAACATTCATACCAACGATCTGCTCTTCAAAACCGGGAACAAAAGAACCGGAACCCAGTTTCAGATCGAAGTTCTCACCCTTGCCGCCGTCGAAAGCGACGCCGTTGTCAAAGCCTTCAAAGTCGATGTTGGCGGTATCGCCCATTTCTGCAGCCCGCTCAACAGTCTCGGTAGAAGCCACATTCTGAGCCATACGATCCAGTTCTGCCTGAACCTGCTCGTCGGTAACAACTGCTTCATTCTTTTCCACTTCCAGGCCCTTGTAATCGCCCAGGGTGACCTCAGGGTACAGTTCGGTGGTCAAAGTGATGGTAACAATGTTGTCTTCGCTAATGTCCATATCGGTCAGGCTGGGACGGCCAATAGCCTTCACATCCTGCTTAATAACAGCATATTCATATACTTCGGGGAAGATTTCTTCCAGGCCGTCTTCATAGAAAACATGTGCGCCATACATAGCCTCGATCATCTTTCTGGGAGCCTTGCCCTTACGGAAACCGGGAATCATAATGTTTTTGCGAGCCTTCATATAAGCCTTGCTTACACCAGACTCCATCAGTTCCTTGTCGATCTCGACTACGATGGTAGCCTCATTGCCGTTTTTCTCAATGCTTTTGATATTCATAGTTGTATCCTCCAAATCATCAAATCGCATAAAACGATTCGTTTAATTTACAATTTTTGCATCCGAATTATTCTAACAAAAAAGAAAGAAAAAGTCCACTCTTTTTTCGCATTTTTTTATAAAATAACAGGAAAAGGATGAAAATTCAGGTGATCTGCCGAAACAAGTCTGTAATCGACGCCATTCCACAGCCCTTGAACTGCTAATTGACAACTGCCGCCGTGCAGATGACCGTAAAAACAGCGTCTTACATCGTACTTGGAAAGCAGTTCCAAAATTTCCGGACATTCGTAGCCTTTATACAAAGGCGGATAGTGAAGAAATACGATTTTTTCCATATCTCCTGCTGCCTGCAAAGATGCTTCCAGCCGCATCAATTCCCTGCGAAAAACTTTTTCATCATGTTCGCCGCTGCGGTCTTCTTCATAAAACCAGCCCCGTGTTCCGCAAAGCGCCCAGCCGTCGTATTCAAAGAAATTATTGTGAAGGATATTTAGATTGCTAAAATTGTGATCTGCGCAAAACTTTTGAAATTTTGTTGCAGTGCTCCACCAATAATCATGATTACCCTTCAAGATGATCTTTCTGCCGGGAATTTCGTTGATCCAGGAAAAATCCTTTTCCGCTTCCGTCAGATCCAGTGCCCAGGATATATCGCCCAAAATAACAGTTGTATCCTCCGGTCCGATGACAGACAAACCGGTCTTCAACTTATCCATATATCCGACCCAGTTTCCACCAAAAATATCCATCGGTTTTTCTGCGCCCAAACACAGGTGCAGATCACCAATTGCATAAAGTGCCATAATCGACTCCTTATTTCATCATTTCGGAGAATCCGCAACCAAAACAAGTGTTAGATTATTCTCTCTTGTACTGGCGCGGTAGTCATACAAGCCACCAAACACCCTTGCAGTATCTGCTCCGATTTGGTAGGCATCTGTGCGCATTACGCTGTTAATTACATTCTCCAAACGAGAGTCAGAAACAACCGCAGCAAATGTGCAGTCTTTTAACTGCTCTGTTTTTTCGCTGTCTGCAGTATAGACACAGCCATCTGCTTTTGCAAACAGATATTTCTTAACAGCATCGGGTGCGAAGCAATTGTATAAAATTTGTTCAATCAGTATTTTCTCTTCATCCGGTAACGTGTTTGCAAAACTTCCACGGCGAAGAACATCCCACATACTGCTGTTTTCTTTGCAGGAAATTACCATTTTACCGGTGGACAAGCCCATCTTCCGGGCATAGAGCAACGCGACCAACAAGGGCATATTGCTTGTTTCCACCGCAACATCCGGGGACACCTGCATACCTTGCTTTTTCATTTCGCCAAAGATGCCAAACAAAAACGCAATATACGCCGATATTTCAAACCATACCGTTGGCTTCAGGCCTTGATTATCCGTAGCCTTCATATAAAGATTTTTTACCGCATATCCAAAAGAATCAGACGGATTGTGCCAAATTTCTGCCAAAAGGATCTTTTGTGACAGAGACACTAATTTTAGCGGTTTTCTGCCAATGGCCATATCCACATCCCAAGCGCTGAATTTTCCGCTATAAAAGATGTTTAAGATGTCAGCAACGATCTGTCCAAAGGGTTGGGATAAAAACTCGTCCATTTCCTCCTTTGCAAATACAGGAAGACGAAATGGCACAAAAGAACCACCGTCAGGCGCTATGTCCAAATACAATGTGCGATTTGCAGTGTAGGCATCCTTATCGTCTCTTGTGGTTAAATACAGCATTTTCTGATCACTCCCATTGCATTATTCCAGAAAATATTTCTTACCATTTCCTCTGTCAGACCATGGGCAAGCAGTTCCTTGGCGAATTTGGGATAGTCCTGGATCCCGTTCATTCCGCCGACTAATTCATCACAGCCGTCAAAATCCGCGCCCAGAGCAATATGCTCTGCCTTGGGATCCATTTCAAGGAAATGCAAAATATGCTTGCATGCAACGGAAAGATCCGCTGATTCACCAACAAATTTTGCATATTGGTTGAAACCTGCCACACCACCGGTTTGGCATATTGCACGGAACATATCATCTGTTATATTCCGCGATACCGGGCAAACAGATCGACTATTAGAATGGGATGCAACGATCGGCGCATTTGTAATATCTATAATATCCCAAAATGCTTCATCGCTGATATGGCTGACATCGATGATCATACCCAGTCGCTGCGCCTCTTTTACATACTCCCTGCCCTGATCTGTTAATCCGCCGCCGGTTATATGTGACCCGGTAAGCGGATTCCTTTCATTCCAGGACAAGGTGCTCATACGAAAACCAACCTGATACAGATCCTGCAAAAGTTCCGGATCAAACCCGAACCCCGCAGGTCCTTCTATGGACAATATTGCAGACATTTTACCATTTGCGGTATTTTCCTCAATGTCCGCAGCGGTATATGCCTGCGCCATCAGATCGCTGTTGCGTTCCAATTCTCTGTGGACAGTTACCATTTCCCGTTCAAACAGATCCACGGGCGAGATCTCAAATTCTTCGCATTCCATCGTGGTTGTAAAACAAGCAAAAAACTGGGCATAGGATTCCAGTTGGGAAGCCCGGGTCAAATCGATATGCAATTCATTTTGGAGTAAAGAACCGCAAGTTCTCAAATTATCTCCAAGCAATGCAAATGATGTATCGCAATGCAGGTCAAATACGGGAAAACTCATTGAAATGCATCCTCCATGTGCAGAATCTGCGGATCAGTATCATTGACGCTGTCCGCATATATTTCAATTACATCGAAACGAGGCTGTAATTTAGTAGGATTCTGGGATAAATACAGCGAAGCCGTTGCACGCAACTTGTTTTGCTTAAAATAGTCAACATGTTCTGATGCGCCGGCAAATTTATTGGATCTTCGCAGTTTCACTTCAACGAAAACCAAGTACTTACGGTCGCTGACGATCAAGTCGATCTCACCATATCTGCATCGATATCCGGCAGCAATCAGTTTGTACCCTTTCTTGCGCAAAAACTGGGCAGCAACAGACTCGCCCCATGCGCCAAGAAGATTATTCCGTCCCATAGAATTTCCTCAAAAAAGTCATTCTGTGGATCGGACAAGCACCCAACTCAGTTAAAGCCGCATAATGTGCCTTAGTGCCGTAGCCCTTATGAATCTCAAATCCATATCCGGGATATGAATTTGCTGCTTCGACCATATAGTCATCTCGCGTAACCTTCGCCAAAACAGAAGCAGCAGCGATACTGGCAGACAGGCTGTCGCCATGTACAACAGTCTGTAACGGAACGCCAAAGTCGCGGGATTGGTTGCCATCGATCAGCGCAAAATCCGGTTTTACATTCAGACCGGCGATTGCCTTTTCCATAGCCAAAAAAGTCGCCTGCAAGATGTTAATTTCGTCGATGGTTTTATGATCGACCAATGCGATGCTGTATGCAACCGCGTGTTCCATAATAACCGGATACAATTCTCTTCTTCGTTTATCAGAGAGTTTCTTACTGTCGTCCAAGCCGGGAATTTCAATGTGGGGCGGCAAAATAACTGCAGCAGCGCAAACAGGACCAGCCAAAGGACCGCGGCCTGCTTCATCCACGCCACAAATCAATTGTTTGCCCTGGGAAAAGCAAGTGTCCTCGATCTGCCACATATCCCGTTCACTCATACCATATCCTCCGAAGATTCCAAAGTAAATCTGCCAAGTTTACCACATCTATACTCGTCCAAAAGTACTTTCGGCATACGCTCTGTGTTGATCTCACCCCGGGCAACAAGATACCCACGCTTTTTGCCTGCCGCTTCCAACAGCATATACCCGGGTGTATCCAAAGGCATATCGATGCCATAGCGGCCGATCAACGTCTGGGGATAAAACCGCCACAGCAGTTCCATCAAATAGCAAGCCAATTCTTCTGTATCGATAATATTTTCTTTCACAGCGCCGGTATAGGCCAGTTTCATACCCACGTTGGGGTCTTCAAACTTCGGCCAAAGGATACCGGGCGTATCCAGCAACAGAAGGCCGTTATCCACTGTCACCCACTGTTTTCCCCGTGTCACGCCGGGACGGTTTTCTGCTTTTGCACCCTTTCGCCCGGAGATCTGATTGATCAAAGTTGACTTACCAACGTTAGGGATGCCAACGATCATTACACGCAAAGGACGATTCATTCCTCTGGCAGCATTTCTTTCTATTTTATCTTTCAAAACACTGCGCACCGCAGGCTGAAACTCGGAAATTCCCTTTCGGGTTTTGCAATCCGTTGCGATTGCCGCCATACCCTTGCTGCGGAAATAAGCCATCCATTGTTTTGTCATTTCGGAATCCGCAAGGTCCATGCGGTTCAGAACAATAATTCTGGGTTTCGCGCCGCAGATGGCATCAATATCCGGGTTTCTGCTGGACATCGGTATTCTGGCATCCACGATCTCACACACAGCATCCACCTGTTTCAGATCTGCCTCGATCTGGCGGCGGGTCTTTGTCATGTGACCAGGATACCATTGGATGTTCATTTGTTCAGATGCCATTACGAAAGCACCCCAATTCTGCCAAAATCACGTTTCTCGGTGGACTTATCCTTGCCGGGACAAATCAGAAAAATCGCTTTGCCCATAATTTCGCGGCAATCGATCTGTCCGATCTCAACACTTCTGCTGTCTTTGGAACTGTTGCGGTTATCGCCCATCACAAAGATACAACCCTCTTCCACCGTAAGTGGGAAATTGATTCCTTCATAAATATTGGTAGGTGTCAGTGTATACGGCTCATCCAACGGCTCGTCATTTACATATACGATACCGGCGGCAAAATCGATATTGACCCTTTGCCCCTCCGTTGCAATCACGCGTTTAATGATCGGCTCACCATCTTCAAAGGATTCTTTGCTGGCTACGATAATGTCACCTTTTTTCGGCTCACCATAAACGGCGCTGTTTAAAAGAATCAACCAGTCTCCGTCAATAAGGGTGTTTTTCATAGAAGGACCAGATACGATCACCACCCGAAACAGCAACACACTGATCAAAAGGACGACAATAACCAGCGTTACAAAATCATGCAAATAGGAAAGGGCATTTTGCTGCGGAGACAGCACATGCTCTTCCTTTGCCTTCTTGGTCTCAGTAAAAATTTCTTTATTAAAAATCTTCAACGGTCCTACCTCCAACCGTAAAATTCATTATTAGGCATCATACATACCAATACAGCATACATTATACACGATTATGGCAAATAAAAAAAGAGGGTTTCCCCTCTTTTTTTATTCTTTTT
>JAZQBF010000098.1:0-3369 GCA_045545615.1 Faecousia sp. | reverse complement strand
TGATTGCTGTTTGTAGACTATCACATCCGGAAAAAGCTCCTGTGTCAATAGTAGGCGCATTGACGGTGATTTCCCGAAGGTTATCACAGTTTGCAAATGCCCGATCACCGATGATTACAACGGTATCTGCCAAAACAATGCTGCGCAGGTTGGTGCAATCCCGAAAACAACCATCACCCACATTCAAAACGCCATTTTCCACCACTACATTTTGGATCAGCAGAACATAATCCTCATAGCCTCTACTGTACCATCCACTGTACATCTCACCGTTACCGCTAACAGTCAGTGTCTTGGTAGTCGCGTTCCAATTCCAGGTAACACCGTCACCACAAGTTCCGGATGTTGCACCTGCCGCATGTGCAGAACCAGGTGTGAACAGCAAGCAAACTGCCACAATCGCCAAGCACAAAACAGCAAATCTCATAAATCTTTTCATAACACACCTCCGAATTTATTTTTCTATGTTCTAATTATAGAATACTTTGACTAAAAGTCAAGTGTCTTCGCAAGACGTACAACACAAGAGAGAAATAAGCCCGCACCGATTGCGGTGCGGGCTGTACTTCTTACTTCAGGCCGAATCTCTTGTTGAAACGGTCAACACGTCCACCGGTGTCAACCAGCTTCTGCTTGCCGGTATAGAAAGGGTGGCACTTGGAACAGATTTCAACACGGATCTCCTTCTTGGTGGAGCCGGTGGTAAAGACGTTGCCACAAGCGCAGCGGATGGTGGTCTGTTCGTAGTTGGGATGGATGCCTTCTCTCATTTCGTTCACCTCTTTCTCATAGTCTAAAAGGGCATAGTTACCCTTAGCAATCTTTTGTCGCCCGGATATCATAACACAAGCAAGGAAAGAATGCAAGTGTTTTTTTCGTAATTTTCAAAAAAGGCTGATTTTTCTCTTAAAATGCCCAGTTGCCGCCTCGGAAAATGGGAATCACCTTGCCATCGCGGGTGGTGGCGTGGACATTCATAGAATCGCAGCCGATCATAAAATCCTCGTGGATCATAGAATCGTTGATACCCAGTTCCCGGCACTGTTCCAGGGTCAGATCGTGGTGACCCTCAATGGTGTCGGCATAGCCCATACCGATCGCCAGGTGGCAGGATGCGTTCTCGTCAAACAAGGTGTTATAAAACAGCAGACCGCTTTCGGCAATGGGACTTTTCTGGGGAACCAGGGCGCACTCGCCCAGGTATGCCGCGCCTTCGTCCATGGAGATGAGGGTGTTTAACAGTTCTTCGCCCTTTTCTGCCTTGGCTTCCACCACTTTGCCATTTTCAAAACGGAAATAGAAATTCTCGATCAGTTGTCCCTGGTAAGAAAGGGGTTTTGTGGAGTAGACGATGCCCTCTGCTTTACCCTTCATAGGAGAAATGAAACACTCTTCCGAGGGGATATTGGGGTTGAAGGTGATCTTCAGCCGGCTCTCCTCTGCGCCGCCGCAGAACCGTGCCTGGGGAATCATTCCCACCGTCAGATCTGTGCCGTTGTCGGCAGTATAGTGCAGGCTCTCAATGCCCAGAGAGTTGAGATATTCGCACTTTTTGTGGAGATTTTCATTGTGCTTATCCCAGGCGGCAAGGGGGTCGCCGTCTACACGGGATGTGGAGAGAATTGCTTCCCAAAGTTTTTCCACAGCCACGCTGGTACGCGCACCTGGGAATACCTTTTTCGCCCAGGCTTTGCCGGGAACTGCGGCGATGCACCACTGCTGGGCGCCTTCCCGCTGGTCAAGATAGGGTTTTAAGATGGGATAACTCAGTTTCCGCGCCTTTGCCACTTTCGCCATATTGATGCCCTTCAGACCGTCCGGGTCTTCGGAGATCAGGTGGATGCGGCAGGGCATCACATCGCAATAATGCTGCTGCCGCTCTTTCTGCCACTGGGGCACAGCGCCCATGGTGGTGACGCTTTGGTGGCGGACATGGATCTTCTGCAGCGGCTGATAGTCCCACTCCACAATGACCTTTTTGGCTTTTGCCTTGTATGCCTCGTCAACCACCATCGCCACAAATTCCGGCTGATCCAGGTCGGCGTAGATCAACACTTCCTGCCCTTTTTGCACATTTACGCCCTTGCGGACGATCAAGCGGGCATAATCCCGCAAAACAGATTTTTTCATTATATTTCGCTCCTTTTGGGTTTTTCTGTATTTTATCAAAGATTTTTTCCTTCGTCAATTGCAATACAAATAATTATGCCGTATAATACACCTATATATACTGTGAGGTGATCGTGTTGCTCACAAAAGAACAACTGCAGGAAAAAATCGGCAGCGGTCTGCATTTTTTGGACGGTGCTACCGGCTCTAATTTAATGAAAGTGGGTATGCCCAGAGGCTGCTGCACGGAAGAATGGATCCTTGCCAACCCGGAAAAACTGGTGGCGCTCCAGCGGCAGTATGTGGCAGCCGGCAGCCAGATCCTTTATGCCCCCACATTCCAGGCGCAGCCTATTGCCCTGGAAAAAGTGCTGCTGCACAAGCAGACGGAAGCCATCAACGCCCAGTTGGTGGGTCTTACCCGGAGTGTTTCGCCGGATGTGCTGGTGGCAGGCAATTTGACTACCCTTGCCGCCTTTACGGACAGTTGGGATGAGGGGAATTTCGACCTGCTGGTGGAAAACTACCGGCGGCAGATCAAAGGTCTGATAGACGGCGGCGCTGACCTGCTGGCAGCAGAAACCCTGCTCTACCCGGTGGAGGCAGAGGCGATCCTCACCGCCGCCGAGTTGGAAGGGGCAGGCGCAGCCATGTACACCTTTACCATGCAGCCGGACGGCTCGCTGTTCTCCGGACGGGATGCAGGTCCGGTGCTGAAAGAACTGGAAGATGCCGGGGCGGCGGCTGTGGGATTTAACTGCGTGCCTCTAAGCGACCTGACCCCCGGCTTGGTCAGCAAACTCCGCCGGTCTGTAAAAGGACCGCTGATTTGCAAACCCAACGCCGGTGAGCCGGTGATCGGCGATGACGGTCTTGCCCACTACCCCATGTCACCGGAAGAATTTGCCCAAAAGATGCGCCCCTGTATGGATGCCGGCGCAGCCCTTTTCGGCGGCTGCTGCGGCACCACCCCGGAACATATTCGACTGACTGCAAAAAAATGAACGCATATTGTGCATTCATTTTTTATTCACTTTTTTCTTGTGTTGTGTCAGATTTTCTGTTATAATGACCGTGTATGGAAAAGAGAACATCATTTTATGTCAGCCGCAAAAGCGTGCTGACCTGGCTGATGGTCCTTTGCATGATCTGCTCGGCAGTGACCCGCATTGTGTATGTCGGTTTGAAAGGGTCCGACGATACGCTTTTCGTGTGGAGTCAAATCGTTCTGCCAGTGGTAGCAGTCTTGCTCTATGGACT
>JAZQBF010000097.1:0-6952 GCA_045545615.1 Faecousia sp. | reverse complement strand
GTCCACCGCCTCCCCCTACAAGTTCCCGGCAGCGGTTTTGACTGCCCTTGGCGACTGCAGCGAGCCGGACGAATTCCGCCAGATGGAGATCCTGCAGAAAAAGACCGGCGTACCCATCCCGGAGAACCTGAGGGATTTGGACAAACGCGCCGAAAGGCACACCGGCGTCATCGCCAAAAGCGATATGCTGTCCTTCGTTGAAAAAATTTAATTAGAAATAACGGATTGCCACACCAGCCTGCGCGCTGGTGTGGCAATGACAAAAAAAGACGCGTCGATCGACGCGTCTTTTTATTAACCTACAATTTTAACAAACTGCTCCATATATTTGGCAGCAGGTACATCCCAACTGAAGTCCTGCTCCATACCCTTTTTCTGCAGAGCGCGGAATGCTTCCGGCTTGTGGTAATACAGATCCAGCGCCCGGCGCAACGCGCCGTAGAAATCATCGGCATTGTAACTGCGGAATGTAAAGCCCAAGCCGCCTTCGCCATTCTCGTCCACGGGTGGCACAGTGTCTTTCAGACCGCCGGTGGCGTGGACAACCGGCACTGTACCGTAGCGCATAGCATTCATCTGGCTGAGACCGCAAGGTTCGCTCTTGGAGGGCATCAGATACAGATCGCCGCCGGCATAGATCCGGGCAGCCAACCCTAAGTTGAATGTGATCTTTGCAGACACCTGATCCGGGAATTCCTGCTGCAGATCCCGGAAGAACTGCTCGTAATGGCTCTCTCCCGTACCAAGGATCAGCAACTGGGCATCGTTTTCCCACATCAACCGCCGGGCGATGTAGCACAGAAGATCCAGTCCCTTATGCCCCACCAAGCGGGTGACCATAACCATCAGCGGCGCGTCCGGTTTTACCGGCAAACCCACCTCTTCCTGCAATGCCGCCTTGCAGGCAGCCTTGCCTTCCACAAAGGTCTGGGCATTATAGTGCGCAGGAAGCGCCGGGTCTTTTTCCGGGTCAAAGGTGTTCACATCAATGCCATTGGTAATGCCCGTCAGTTTCCAGGAGGCAGCAGACAGCACGCTGTCCAGCCCGTGGGCATAATAAGGATACATCAGTTCCTGGGCGTAGGTCTCGGAGACGGTGGAAACGATGTCCGCCGTTTCGATAGCGCCCTTCATAAAGTTCACCGCGCCGCCCATATCCAGGCAACCCCGATACTCCCAGGGGAAGGACAGCACATCGTCAAAGAAACTGCTTCCCGCCCAACCCTGATATTCCACATTGTGGATGGTGAACATGGTCTTGGTGTTGGGGAACAACGGGCGGTACTGGGCCTTTAAAAGGGTGGGCACCAGCGCCGTCTGCCAGTCGTTACACTGGATCACATCCGGCTGGAAGGAAAGGGCCGCCAGCGCATCTAAACAGGCTTTGGAGAAGTAGGCATACCGCTCGCCGTCGTCCAGGTCGCCATAGATCGCCCCTTCTCTGCCGCCGAAATAGTAAAGGTTATCAATAAAATACACCTGCACACCGTCGGTGCGGTTTGTCAGCCGCAAAACGCCGGCATACTGCTGCCGCCAGCCCAGCGCCACCTGAAACTGGGCAACATTTTCCACCTGGAACGCCGGGTTATTTTTGATCTTATGGTAATAGGGCAAGATCAAAACCACCTGGTTGCCCGGGATCCGGGCCAACGCCGCAGGCAGCGCCTCCATCACGTCGCCCAAACCGCCGGATTTCACATAGGGCGCGCCCTCAGAGGCGAAGATCGCTATTTTCATACAATTTCTCCTCGTTTTACGATCACCGGATTATTGTGTGTGCCGATGAGTTTCTTGCCCGGCTGCACCACAACATCCTTGTCCAAAATTACACATTTTAAGTAACTGCCTTCCCCAATGACAACATCGTTCATAATGACGCAGTCTTCAATTTCCGCGCCGGGGTAAATGGTCACCTGGCGGAACAAGATACTGTTCTTTGCCTTGCCGCCCAGCATACAGCCGTCGGCTACGATGCAGTTTTCCACTTCACATTTCTCGCCATAGAAAGTGGGCACTCTGTCACGGACACGGGTATACACCGGGTGGTTGTAGCGGAACAGATCGTGGCGGGTATCCTTATCCACCAGCGCCAGAGAGTTCTGATAATACTCGTCCACCGTTTCGTTATACAGCGCTTTGCCCTTGAAAGGATACACATTCACGGTCGCCTCGCCCCGCTGCCACAGACCCAGCACCAGGTCCCGGTCCATGTGGAACAGATTGTGGGCGATGTGCTCTTTTACCTGCCGGATCAGCCAGTTTTTCCGCAGCACAAAAATATCCATAGACGCCTGGTAGGTCTCGGGAGCGGCATAGTCTACCACAATATCGGTAATGTTGCCGACACCGTCCACCCGGATCGCCAGATCCAACTGCTTTTTGCCGTTGGCAATGCCTTCTTTGGTAACCACAGTAATATCCTTACCGCTTTCGATATGGGCATCGAGAACACTATTCAAATCAATATTGCTCAAAACGGCAGCATCGATCATGATCACATATTCGTCCTCAGGACCGTACTCCAAAAATGCCATAGCGGAGTGGAGAGATTCCAGTTTACCACGATAGTTGTCCGTGCGGCTCATAGCATAGGGAGTCAGAAATTCCAAGCCGCCCTCCTGCAGTTCTAAGCCCCACTCCTCACCGGAGCCGATGTGGTTGATGAGGGACTGGTAGTTGTGCCGGGTGATGATGCCCACATGGCGGACACCGGCGGCGCAGAGATTGGAAAGGGCAAAGTCCACCTGGCGGTAACGGCCGCCGAAAGGCAAACTGGCCATGGTACGCTTATCGGTCAGAGCGCCAACAGTTCCGTCGTTGGCAAAGACGATTCCCATTACATTCATAGCCATTCCCTCCTTAGATCATTTCGCCGGGCAGCAGGGCGGAATTTGCCGCCACCACAGAACCCTTGGATGTGACACTAATCTGTTTCTTATCATCCGGTCCGAAAGAACCGCCTACCACCGCATTGCGGCAGACACGGCTGTCCTCACCCAAAATGGCGTGACGGACAATAGCGCCGGGTTCGATCACAACGCCGGGCATTACCACACTGTCTTCCACCACAGCCCCTTCGCCAATGGTGCAGCCGATGGAGATAATGCTGTGACGGACTGTGCCGTAGACTTCACTGCCCTCAGCGATAAAGCAATTGACGGTTTTTGCCCCTGCATCTATGTAACTGGAGGGATATGCGTTGTTCCGGGCATAGATCTTGGTCTTCTCGTCGCCACGGATATTGAACTCCGGATCTTTGCCCAGCAATTCCATATTGGCTTCCCACAGAGAATCGATAGTTCCCACATCTTTCCAGTAGCCTTCAAAGGTGTATGCCATCAGTTTATGACCGGCATTTAAAAGGTTGGGAATGATGTTCTTGCCAAAGTCGTTGGAAGAATCGGGGTCTTCTTCGTCAGCAATAAGGAACTCCCGCAGTACATCCCAGTTGAACACATAAATGCCCATGGAGGCATTGGTGGACTTGGGTTTCTTGGGTTTTTCCTCAAACTCATAAATAGAGCCGTCGGGGTTGGTATTGAGAATGCCGAACCGGGAGGCTTCTTTCAGGGGAACATCCCGGACAGCGATGGTACAGGATGCCTTGTTCTGCTCGTGGAAGCGAACCATAGCATCATAGTCCATCTTGTAAATATGGTCACCGGAAAGGATCACCACATAGTCCGGGTGAAAACGCTCGATAAAATCGATATTCTGATAAATAGCGTTGGCTGTGCCCTTATACCATCCGGACTTTTTGTCGTGACGTTCATAAGGGGGCAGCACCTGGGCGCAACTGTGGGTCTTGTTCAAGCCCCAGGGCTGACCGTTGCCGATATATTCATTCAGTTCCAACGGCTGATACTGGGTCAGAATGCCCACAGTATCAATACCGGAGTTGACGCAGTTGGAAAGGGGGAAATCAATGATGCGGTACTTGCCTCCAAAGGGAACGGCAGGCTTGGCAGTATTCTCTGTCAGCACTTTCAGACGGCTTCCCTGGCCGCCTGCAAGAAGCATAGCGATGCATCGTTTTTTCTGGAAAAACATGGTTTCAGCTCCTTATCTTTCAAATGCGGAATTTTGTTATAAAACCCATATATTCCGCCATACTTACCATATCATATTTTCCGCTTTTCGGAAAGAGTAATTTTATCTAAATTCTTCTGCCAGTTTCTGTAAAATCTGCCAGTTTGCCGCATATTTCCCTCTTGATCGCGTCATTCTTCCTTTTTATGCTGCCATCTGTTTTCCATGTGACCGGAACGGATCACCGGCGGTTTGGGGTCTGCTACCTCCCAGGGGATGTTTTTTTCTTCTCTCTCCTTTTCCTTGCCCATGATAAATCCCTCCTTTGGGGATAGGATTCTTCCCAGGGGCGTTTTTTATGCAAAAACCGCACTGCCGAAACAGTGCGGTAAATATTATTTGTCCAGCAAATAGTCCACCCGGTGGACCAGTTTGCCCTTTTGATAATATTGACGGGGGGTTCTGCGGCTGATACCGCAGACAAATTCATAGTTAAAACTGTCTGCCGTCTGGGCGATCTGCTCCACGGTGATCCGCTCTGCGCCGTCTGCACCGATAAGCGTTACCCCATCGCCGGGTGTTGCGCCGGGAATGTCCGTTACATCCACCATCAACTGATCCATACAAACTCTGCCCAGAATGGGCGCTTTTTTGCCCCGGACCAGCACATAAAACCGATTGGACAAACTGCGGCGGTAGCCATCGGCATAGCCGGCGGGAACGGTTGCCACCACAGTGGGTCTTTCCGTAACAAATGTGCCGCCGTAACTGATGGCTCTGCCCGGTTCCAGGGTTTTGATGTGGCTGATATGGCTGTGCCAGGATAGCGCCGGGCGCAGTTTTAAAAGCGCAGGATCTACCTCGTCGCTGGGATACAAACCGTAAGTAACGATGCCGGAACGAACCATCTCATAGTGGTTTTCAAAATTCATAAGGCCGGCGGAGTTGTCCATGTGGCGCATTTTTACCTCCACGCCCCGATCTTGCAGCATCCGGTTAAAATCATCGAACAAAGATGCCTGCTTTTTTGCTTCTGTCAAATCAGCGCAATCTGCCGTGGCAAAGTGGCTGAAAAGGCCCTCTGCCTCCAAGCCGGGCAAGGATGCGATCCTGGCGCAAATATCCGCCGATTCTTCTGTCGCCTGGAAGCCGATACGGCTCATACCCGTATCCACCGCAAAGTGGAACGGCGCACTTACGCCCAAGCGCTCTGCCTCCCGGGACAGGGCAAGGGCATCTTCCATACAGAAAATGGCAGGGCGAATTTTCTGCTGCACCACCACGGGGAACAACTCCTTGGGGGTATGCCCCAAAACCAAAATGGGTTTTTTCAGTCCCGCATACCGCAGTTCCAGCGCCTCGGAAACAGAAGATACGCCGAAAAAGGCGCAACTTTCTTCCAGCAGCCGGGCGATCTGCACCGCGCCGTGACCGTAGGCATCTGCCTTCACGATCGCCATTACCGGCACGCCGGCTTTCTCCCGGATCGCCTGGAAATTATCCCAGATGGCATCCAGGTCAATGCGTAAATATGTATTGTCCATCGCCAAGGCAAACACCTCCTTTCATACTATCAACGCATTATAACAGATTTCACTTTTAATGTAAACCCCTGCTTTTTTATTGGCGCTTCTTTGGAAGGCTGCCCTTTCCCTTTGTGAATTCCGTCTTGTTTTTTATATTTTTATCTTTTTTGCGAAAAAGCATTGCATTTTCTCTACAATATGGTATATTGCAATAGGAAAAACCTATTACAATTGCCGGAGGTAATAATTATGGCACAGAACAAAAAATGGGCATTGCTGGTACATCTGTCCTTCAATATGTGGTCAGAGGTATATCCCGAATTGGAATTTGACGAAGATATGTGGGACTGGATCTTGGAGCAAGCGCCCAAGCAGGGTTTTAACCACATTCTCCTGGATGTAGGCGACGGTATTCAGTACCACAGTCATCCGGAGATCTCCACCAAAAATGCCTGGAGCCACGCAAGAGTACATAAAGAGATCGCCCGCTGCAAGGAACTGGGCATCACCATTATCCCCAAGGTGAACTTCTCCTCTTTCCACTGCAACTGGATGAAGCAGTACGCCCGTATGATCTCCTCTGATCTTTACTACAAGACCGCCGCAGACATCATCAAGGAAGTCTACGAAGTCTTCGAGTGCCCTGAGTACATCCACCTGGGTATGGACGAAGAAGACCTGAATATGGCAAAGAACAGAGAGTACGCCATCGCCCGTCACGGCGAACTGTACTGGCACGACCTGCGCTACCTGGTAGACTGCGTTGCCGACACCGGCGCTAAGGCGGCCATCTGGTATGATGCCGCCTTTGTAAATCCCACCGAGTACCGGAAGCGTTTCGAAATGAACGAAGTTCTGCTGTGCCCCTGGTACTACTGGAGTTTGAAGCCGGAAAACTTCACTAAGATGGCAGACTTCCCCTGGCGGGGTCAGTTCGATCATCTGAATCTGGAAGTCATCGAAGATCTGCCCAGACTGAAAAACTTCCGGGAGCAGGGCATCGACTACTGCAAAGCCGGTCATAAGTACCTGCCCACCAGTTGGCCCACCAGACCCAAAAACACCTGGAATTTGATGGAGTTTTTGATGGATGCTCCCGATGAAAACATCTTGGGTCACGTAGTTGCTCCCTGGGTATCCACCAAGTTGGAAAACAAGCCCAAGTACGAGCACGCTTTCAGCGATTTTGTTGAAGCAAAGGCGCACTTCTACCCCAACGACTAACCAAAGATCCCAAAACCCCCAAACCGTTAAAATGTACTGCCCCAGTTTGTGCGGACAGCACAAAAAGCCCCTATGTAGGAAATATTAAGTTTTATGCGGAGTGGCGCAGCGTTAGCGGCGCCACTCCAGTTTTATTCTGGATGCGCTCGTAGTTGTAGAAATGAATGTATCTG
>JAZQBF010000096.1:0-3186 GCA_045545615.1 Faecousia sp. | reverse complement strand
ATAACCGTCAGCCGTTCATTGGCAAGATATTGCCCCGGCTGGGATAAGGGGCGTTTGGGGGTCAGCCGGTGACCGAACAGGACTTGCGCTTGCGCCTCCGTCACATGAACATGCCGCCCGGAAGCCTCCAAAGGTATCAAGATCCGGGATAGTACCTGCTGGGTCAGAGAATCCAATTCCATAGTCTCAACTCCTGGTTTTTGCTTTTTCCCGGATCATTAAGATATAGAGCATACTGCTTAAGCGGTTGAGAATGCGCAAAAGATCCGGTCTTGTGGGATTGCCGTCCCGGTCGGAAAAGGCGTGGACGGCAAGGAGTTCTGCCTGCCGGGCGGCGCATCTTGCCCGGTTTAACTGCAAAAGAATAAGGCTGTCCCCAAAGGACGGCATAAAATGGGGCTGTCCGTAATGCGCCTGGGGAAAATGGCTGTGCTGGCGGATCTGCCCTTCCGTCAGTCCGCAAAGGGGTGCTTCTTCCACTGGCATTTCCAGCACATCCCATTTGATCACATTCCGGGCAAGATCCAAGATTTCTTCTATGTGTTTTTGCAAAGCAGGATCTTCCGTCTGACATAGCAGCAGCAGGCTTTCCAGCGTGTCCATTGCCCCCCGAAAGGCGATCCGGGGGTGGGTCTTGGACACCAAAACATCGCCGTTTAAGTGGGTCATATGCTCCGGCTTTTCTTCTGTAAAGCCACCGGAAAGAATGGCGTAACGCTCCGGTTTTGCTTCTGTTGTAGGCAAAATGGCGATCCGCTCCCGGGAAAGCCAATCCCGGGCAGAAGAGGTCAGTTGGTCGGCTTTTGCCAGATAAAAGATCCGTTTTCCCTCCCGGTTGCGGATGTTGGCTTTGACCGCCGTTACATCATAGAGCATTATTTGCTTGCAGGGTTGCTGCCGCCGGCTTTGCCGTGGGGCAGAATGTTGTCAACTTCTGTGTGGGGGCGGGCGATCACGTGTACGCTGATCAGTTCGCCCACTTTTTCTGCTGCAGCAGCGCCGGCATCGGTGGCGGCTTTTACCGCGCCCACATCGCCCCGGACCATAACGGTGACCAGACCGCCGCCTACCTGCTCTTTGCCCACCAGTTGGACATTTGCGGATTTTACCATGGCGTCGGCGGCTTCAATGGCGCCAATGAGACCTTTTGTTTCGATCATACCTAAAGAATTGGTGTTCATAAAATTTACTTCCTTTCATTATTGCAAATTCCGTTTTATCAAGCCGTTTTAAATTCTGTGACGCACCTATATGGCCCCCTCTGACGAGGGGGCTGTCAGCGAAGCTGACTGGGGGAGAGACTACCCCACCGGCTGAAATCAAAGATTTCAGCCACCTCCCCTGACAAGGGGAGGCGTATGGTGCGTAGGTGACCAACACCTCAATAAACTAGAATTTATTGAATTTTTTCTAGAATTTTTGCAGCGATGAGATCAACCAGTTTTTCATCCACAGCCACCTGCTGGTTGGGGGTATCTTTCACATCCCAAGCCACCCGGCGAATGTTGATCAAGTCCAAAGGGGAGATGTTGTTGGATGTGGAACTGCCGCCTACAGCGCCGCAGCCCAAAGTCAGCGCCGGGAACAGAGCGGTGGTCGCGCCAATGCCGCCCAAAGCCGCCGGGGTATTTACCGGGAATCGGGAAACGGGGATCTGCAAAGCAAATTTCCGTACCACATCGGTATCTTCTGCGTGCATGGCAAAGGTGTGACCGCTTCCCTCGTGGCGAAGCACTTCCACTGCCTTGGAAAGAACAGCGTCTTCGCTGTCCATTACGAAAAATGCCAGCACCGGACAGAGTTTTTCCATAGAATAGGGACGGGTCGGGCCTGCCTCCTGCTCCTTGGCGACGAGAATTTTTACAAACTCCGGCACGGAAAAACCTGCCATCTGGGCAAGGGTGCGGGCGTCTTTGCCGACGATCTCCGGATTCAGTGCGCCGTTGGGCTTAAAAAGCAGTTTGGCAAGGCGGCCTGCCTCCTCTGTGGACATAAAGTAAAAGCCCTGACGCGCCGCTTCTTTCCGAACAGCCGCTTCTGTGCATTTTTCCACAATGATACTCTGCTCCGAGGCGCAGACCGTTCCGTTGTCAAAGGTCTTGGAGCGGAGAATGCAGGAAATGGCGTGTTCGATGTTGGCGGAGCGGTGGATATAGGCAGGTCCGTTGCCTGCGCCCACACCGATGGCAGGCTTGCCGGAAGAGTATGCCGCCCGGACCATATTGGGTCCGCCGGTGGCAAGAATCAGTTGTACTTCCTTTGCGCCCATCAGTTCCTGACAGCCTGCCATCGAGGGGATGGTCAGACAGCCAATACTCCCTGCCGGCGCGCCTGCCTTTTCTGCCGCTTCGGCTACGATCTTCGCCGCCTGCAGGGTGCAGTTCAATGCCTTGGGATGGGGAGAAAATACGATGCTGTTACCGGCTTTTAAGGCAATGATCGCCTTGTAGCAAACGGTGGATGTGGGGTTGGTGCTGGGGACGATGGCGGCGATCACGCCCACCGGCACACCGATCTCCCATAGTTTTTCCTTAGGACTTTCATTTAATACGCCTACACATTTCATTTCCCGGACAGCATCGAAAACGGTATTGGAAGCAAATTCATTTTTGGTGGTCTTGTCTTTCACATTGCCGAAACCGGTCTCCCGGACAGCCTGTTCCGCTAAAACCGATGCGTGGGAGGCAAATTCTTTGGCGATATTTTCTACGATCTTATCCAGTTGCCCCTGGGACATTTGGGCAAGGGCGGCTTGCGCCGTCTGCGCCTGCTTTGCCAGCAACCGCGCCTCCTGCCGGGCTTGTAGATCCTTGTCTAATTCCATATCATTCTCCTTCAAATTCCGGTTTGTCGAACTATTCAAACTACGTTGTCATTGCGAACCAGCCCGCAGGCTGGTGTGGCAATCTTTGGGATTTTACTTGAGATTCCCACGCCAGTGTGAGCACTGGCTCGGAATGACAACATAGATGTTGCTAATTTAAAACGGCTCGACAAACCGGAATTTATTCAATAGGTTTTGTAGCGACCTCTGCCACTGCGGCGGCAAAGGCTTCGCAGGCGGCGTTACAGGCGGATTGGGTGCCGGTGAGCAGACCGCCGCCGAAGTTTGTCTCGCTGGGCGGCGCATATAGTTTACATAACTTTACGTCTGCCGCTTTCAGCGCCGCATCCATAGCATACATA
>JAZQBF010000095.1:0-4556 GCA_045545615.1 Faecousia sp. | reverse complement strand
TACATTTCAGTGCTTAAGTTATACCATCGATGTATATCGGGGCAATGTGGCAGTGCAGAAAAATTTAATCGATTTTGGCACCTATGTGGCGCTGTTTCCCCAGTTGATTGCCGGACCGATCGTAAGGTATGTGGATGTGGCGCAGGAACTGGTATGGCGGGATCATAGTTTAGAAAACTTTACTTTGGGACTGCGCCGGTTTCTTGTTGGTCTTTCCAAAAAAGTACTCCTTGCCAATCAGTTTGGACAATTAACAGAAATTTTCCGTACCGGTGATGAAAGATCCGTGGTGTTTTATTGGCTCTACGCCGTTGCTTTTACACTGCATATATACTTCGATTTTTCCGGCTATTCCGATATGGCAATTGGCTTAGGCAAGATTTTTGGCTTCCATTTTCCGGAGAATTTCAACTATCCCTATTTATCTAAGTCTGTCACGGAGTTTTGGCGCCGGTGGCATATGACTTTGGGTGGCTGGTTCCGGGACTATGTGTACATTCCGTTAGGCGGCAACCGGGTCAAAACCGGCAGATGGGTGCTTAATATTTTGGTAGTGTGGCTTTTGACCGGTTTGTGGCACGGCGCGGCGTGGAATTTTGCCCTCTGGGGACTGATGTACGGAGCGCTTTTGTTACTGGAAAAGTGCGTTCCGGGACTTTTGAAACTGCCGAAAGTTTTGCGGCATGGGTATGTTCTTTTGGTGACGGTTTTGGGGTTTGTGTTGTTTAACGCCCAAAGCCTCTCCCAGGCGGCATCGGATGTTGGCGGATTGTTCGGTATTGGCGTCACGCCGGTTGGCGTGGAAAGTTTATATTATCTGCGCAGTTACGCGCTGTTGTTCCTGGCGGGAATCATCGGCGCAACGCCTTTCCCCAAAAAACTTTGGGGCAGGGTGCAAAATGCCAAGTGGATGGCAATTGTGGAGTCGGCGGCACTTCTTGTGTTATTGCTGGTTTGTAGCGCATACCTGGTGGACGGGTCGTTCAATCCATTCCTGTACTTTCGGTTTTAAGGGGAGGGGAAGAATATGAAACGAAATATTCGTACAACCGGCATTGTGTGCGTTGCGGCTGCGTGGTTGCTTATCGCAATATTCACTTGGATTACTCCCCAAAAAGATATTTCCGATACAGAGCGAAGACCCCTTATGCAGTTTCCTGCCGTCTCCGCAGAACATTTTTTCAGCGGAGAATTTATGGCGGATTTTGAAACCTATTCCCAAGACCAATTTCCCTTGCGGGATGCTTTCCGGCAGATAAAATCCCTGTTCCATACCTATGTTTTGGGGCAAAAGGATAATCACGATATTTATATTGCCGATGGATCTGCGGCGGAACTGCTGTATCCGCTGGACAGCGATTCCGTAGACCACGCATTGGGGCAGTTCCAAAAGGTTTATGATCAGTATCTGCAAGGGAAAAACTGCAGCATATACACAGCGGTCATTCCGGATAAAGGCTACTATTTAGCCGGCGCAAATGCCTATCCCATAATAGATTATGAAGGCCTGTATGCTTCTGTGGAAAATGGAATGCCCTGGGCGACCTATGTAGATCTGACGGGCACATTATCTGCAGAATCCTATTATCGAACAGATACCCACTGGCGGCAGGAGATGCTCATTCCCACAGCGCAAAAACTGGCAGATGCTATGAAACTGACAAAACCCAAGGCAGAGGACTATAAAGCCACGGCTGTATCCCGCCCGTTTTATGGCGTTTACTACGGTCAGGCGGCGCTGCCTATGAAACCGGATACGATGTATCTGATGGAAAATAGTCTGCTTGATGGCTGCAAGGTTTATAGTTTTGAAAAAGATGCCTACAGCAGCCTCTATAACCGGGAGAAACTCACGGGAAAAGATATGTATGAGGTGTTCTTGTCCGGTCCGGAAGCGCTGCTGCGTATTGAAAATCCCAATGCGACAACAGACCGGGAATTGATCGTGTTCCGGGATTCTTATGCCAGCAGTTTGATTCCGCTTTTGTTACAGGACTATAAGACAGTCACTTTGGTAGACCTCCGGTATATCCAACTTGGTCAGTTGGGCAGATTCGTGGAATTTGAAAACCGGGATGTGCTGTTTATTCACAGCGCGCTGGTGTTAAACAAAAAACTGATATAAAACATCCCTCCAACATAGCCGTTGGAGGGATATTTTTGTTATTCGGTCAAATTTTGTATCCAGTTGACTTTCTTCATAATGATCCAACCCATCAGACATTTGATGATAAAGGTTGCCCGGGATACCAGATAGACCCAAATGATGGAGAGACCTGTGAAATGACACAGACAGAAGGTAATAGGAATCATGATCAGCCAACTAAAACCGGCGTCAAACAAGAAGGTAATGCCGGTTTTGCCGCCGGATCGCATAGCATAATAGGTCTGATAAACATACGCCACAAGTGGCATTTGTCCGGCGCTGATCAGAATCATAATGGTGGAAAGATGCCGTACGGATTCGGTGGTGTTATAAAGCAGAGGAAAAACGCCGGATACTGACGCCAGAATACCACCGAAAACGAAACTGAGGACCACGGCGAAAAAACAGGTTTTTCGGAAGGTATCTTTCAGTTCTTCGGCAGGACATCTTGCCCCTTGCATTTGCCCCAAAATAATACCAACCACACCGCCTAAGGAAAGCACAGAGATATTGCAGAGATTTAAGATGGTGCTGCTGATGTTCACAGCCGGCACTACGTCCAATCCACGGGTGGAGAAAATTTGGGTGAGCATAGCCTCACCCGCTGCCCAGAAAGTCTCGTTGAGCATAAGGGGAAGGCTGCTGAGCATAACTGTCCCGATCAGTTTGCCGGGGATACGCAAACTGCGGAACAACCCTTTCATAAAGGGCAGTGCTTTTTCGTGGGTATGTGCCCAAATTGCAACAATGGCAAACTCCACATACCGGGAGATCACCGTTGCCCATGCTGCACCCACAACACCCATAGCCGGCGCGCCGAAATGTCCGAAGATCAGCACATAGTTCAGGAAAAGATTTACAAAAACAGCCACGATGCCGCTGACCATAGGTACAACCGTCTGTCCGCATTCCCGTAAAGTACCCGCATAGGCGTTGTTTAAGGCAAAGGGGAGAAGACCCCAAAGCATAACAAGCAGATATGCTTTGCCGAATTGCAGTGTGGATGCGATGTCTGCCGGCGTTCCGTCACCTGTCAGATAAAGACCGATCAACTGATCGCCGCCAAAGATGAAAAGGCAGATACCCAATGCCGAGAGCAGGGTGTTAAAAAGAATTTTGAAGCGGAAGGTATGGCGGATGCCTTCATTGTTGCCGGAGCCATAGTACTGGGAAACATAGATACCGGCGCCGGACGCAGCGCCGAATACACATAAATTGAACACGAAGATCAGGCTGTTTACAATGGAAACACCGCTCATTTGCAATGTGCCCACCTGACCGACCATCACGTTGTCCAAAAGTTGCACAAAGTTGGTGATGGTGTTCTGAATAATAATCGGAATACCGATGGTCAGTATGCGCTTATAAAAGGCTTTATCGCCAATGTACCGATGTAGCATAAGAAACCTCTTGGTTTACATAATATTTATGGCTTTCCCTTTGGAAAGCCATAAAATCATAACGCAAAATTAATGGGAAGTCAACTTTTTTCCGCCGATGTAGACTTCTTTTTCTGCATAGTCGGCAGAGCAGATCAGGAAGTCTGCCAACATACCTTCCTTGATTGCGCCAACTTTGTTTTCTGCGCCCAAAGCGCAGGCAGGATTGTAAGTGCAGGCACGGACCACATCTTCTTCGGGGATGCCGAAGGAAATGGCTTTGCGCAGACCGTCGTAGAGGTTGGATGCAGAACCGGCGATAGTGCCGTCAGCCAATCTTGCCAGACCGTCTTTCAGCCAGATTTGCTGACCGCCCAACTCATACTGACCTTCCGGCATACCGGCGCAGCGCAGGGCATCGGAAACAATGATCATCCGCTCAGCGCCGAACATAGAGAATGCCAGCCGCACGGAGGCGGGGTGGACGTGCTGACCGTCGCAGATCACCTCTGCCCGGACATTTTTGTTCTCAACAGCCGCAGGAATGACACCGGGATTCCGGTGGTGGATACCGGGCATACAGTTGTAAAGGTGGGTCAAGTGGGTAGCGCCGGCGTCAAAAGCGGCTTTTGCATGGTCGTAGTCGGAATCGGTGTGGGCAACGGAAACGGTACAAAGTTTGCTTGCTTTTTCCACAAATTCCGCTGCGCCGGGCAGTTCAGGAGCCACGTCAGCGATCTTGATCAATCCGCCACAATCGTCGAAGAGTTTCTTGAAACCCTCAAAATCGGGATTTTTCAGATATTCGCCGTTCTGGGCGCACTTTTTCTTTTCCGAGAAATAAGGACCTTCCATCTGAATACCCATCAGCCGGGAACAGCCTGCAGGCTGTTCTCCCACCAACTGCTTGGCGGTGGCAAATGCCTTCGCCAAAACATCGTAAGGCAGGGTCATAGAGGCGGGGGCGAAAGCGGTGATACCGGCAGAAGCCAGGCAGGCAGCCATCTTTTTGAGACCTTCGTAGTCACCGT
>JAZQBF010000094.1:0-19786 GCA_045545615.1 Faecousia sp. | reverse complement strand
CTTGTCTTTACTTGCGCTGTATCCCTCGGTAACCCACCGCACCCAAGCCTCCCCTTGTCAGGGGAGGTGGCTGAAATCGAAGATTTCAGCCGGAGGGGTAGTCTCTCCCCCAGTCACCTGCGGTGACAGCCCCCTCGTCAGAGGGGGCCAAATAAGTGCGTCACAAAATTTGAAACAACTCGACAAACCGGAATTTATATAACTATTGTTCGTTACCGAGCATTATAGCGGAACTACGGGCAGATTCGCGTCCATAACGAATTGCCTGTCGGGGCATCCCGACAAAAAACCCGGGAAGGAGATTCCTTCCCGGGGTAGTGTAAGTTATTGTTTCTTTCCCGGTTTGACATTGCTGTCCGGGCGGACAGTGCCGTCGATCTTGCCGTATTGCTTTTCGTAAGCCTGAATATTCTCTCGAATCAAAACCAAAATTTGGCTGTTGATGCTGCGCCCTTCAAAATCTGCCACATAACCCAATTTGGATAACATTTCCTCTTCAATGCGAATGGATACACTTTTTACTGCCATATTTACACCTCTTAAACATATTATGTGTTTATAATATGTTTAAAATGTGCTATAATGTTTGAAATGGATATATGGTATATCCACAAAATGGAGGAAGAATATGGAACATACGATAGAAAACTATCTGAGAAGAATGGATTTAGACCAATTGTATATGGTTTGCCAAAAGCCTGAAAAAGAAATTTTACCGGAGATCAAGGCGATGGCATTGGAAATTCTGGTAGAGCGGCTGAAAACAAAAGAGTAGGGAGGAACTTTCGTTCCTCCCTATGGTTTATTTTGCGTATTCCACAGCCTTGGTCTCGCGGATCACGTTGACCTTGATCTGACCGGGGTATTCCAACTCCGCTTCGATCTTCTTGGCAACATCCCGCGCCAGGATGATCATATTGTCCTCGGAAACTTCCTCGGGCTTGACCATAATACGAACTTCGCGACCTGCCTGGATGGCGAATGCCTTTTCTACACCGGGGTAAGAACCGGTGAGTTCTTCCAGTTTCTGCAGACGGCGGATGTAGTTTTCCACGTTCTCGCGGCGTGCGCCGGGGCGGGCAGCGGAAATGGCGTCGGCCGCCTGGATCAACACGGCGATAACGGTCTTGGGTTCTACGTCGCCGTGGTGCGCCTCAATGGCGTTGACCACAACGGGATTTTCTTTATATTTCCGGGCAAGATCCGCACCCAACTGGATGTGGCTGCCTTCCACCTCGTGGTCGATGGCTTTGCCCAGGTCATGGAGCAGACCTGCCCGTTTTGCCAGGGCAACGTCTTCACCCAACTCGGCGGCCATCAAACCGGCGATATGGGCAACTTCCATAGAGTGGTTCAGCACGTTCTGACCGTAAGAGGTACGGTATTTCTGGCGACCCAAAATTTTCACCAGGTCGGGGTTGATGCCGTGAACACCGGTCTCGTAGCAGGCGCGCTCGCCCTCTTCCCGGATGGTGCGGTCCACATCCTTGCGGGCCTTTTCCACCATATCTTCAATGCGGGTGGGGTGGATACGACCGTCTACGATCAGTTTCTCCAGCGCCAGACGGGCGATTTCCCGGCGGACGGGATCGAAACTGCTAACGGTAATTGCTTCGGGTGTGTCGTCGATGATCAGATCGACACCGGTGATGGTCTCCAGAGTGCGGATGTTCCGACCCTCGCGGCCAATAATACGGCCCTTCATTTCGTCGTTGGGCAGAGGTACAACACTAACGGTTGCTTCTGCGGCGTGATCGGCAGCGCAGCGCTGGATGGCGATGGCGATGACCTCCCGGGCCTTTTCGTCAGCCTCGTCCTTCATCTGCTGCTCGATCTCTTTGATCTTCATGGCAGTTTCGTGGCGGATCTCCGTCTCCACGGTCTGCAGAAGTTGCTGTTTTGCCTGCTCCTGGGTCAAACCGGAGAGTTTCTCCAATGTAGCCAGATGTGCTTTTTTAACAGCCTCGGCTTCCTCTTTGGCAGTGGCTACTTCCGCCATACGGCGTGCCAGTTCTTCTTCCTTATGCTCAAAGTTTTCAGCCTTCTTGTCCAGAGATTCTTCTTTCTGTTGCAGTCGGCGCTCCTGCTTGCTCAGTTCAGCGCGACGCTCTTTTGCTTCACGTTCGTACTCTGTGCGGGATTTATGGATTTCGTCTTTGGCTTCCAGAAGCATCTCTTTCTTGCGGCTTTCACCGCTGCGGATGGCTTCGTTGATCAAGCGGGTAGCCTCTGCTTCAGCAGAGCCGATCTCGCGTTCGGCAAACTTCTTGCGGTAAACGATACCAAAACCAAAGCCGACGCCGATACCCACGGCAGAGCCAACGACGATCAAAATGATCGCTAAAGTCAATTCCATAACTCTTTTGCGCACCTCCTTTGTAAAATAGGTATGCCAAAGGGGTGGGCGCAATGGACCCATAGTGTTCAGTTGTAAACAAAACGCCATGAGGCGCAAAACGCATTTCCCCGGTGACAGTACCGGAATTCAGATAAATGAAACGCCGGGTATGAAGCCCATACTCTCGCAGCGTACACTATACCGAATCTATTTTACAGACAACGGGAAGAAAAGTCAAGAAAAATTGTGCAAACCTGCAAAAAACAGACATTTTATTTCATAACCCCTGCGTTGACAATCTTCCACCGCCGTGATAGAATAATCCCAATGCGGCGTGACTGCGTTGCTGTCATTGCGAACCAGTGCGTACACTGGTGTGGCAATCCGTTCTCTAAAAGCAGGTTTACCTGTTTTTATAAATGTGGATCAAGCGAACTGCTCCACCTCGGGCACCTCCCCGTGTAAAAATTAGAGGCAGCACTGAATATGCGGGCGTGGTGGAATTGGCAGACACGTTGGATTTAGGTTCCAATGGTTTTCCGTGCAGGTTCAAGTCCTGTCGCCCGTACCATGAAAAACGACAAGTTTCGACAGAAACTTGTCGTTTTTCAATGATATCCGTTCCTGCCGGAACGGGTGATATACCTTCGGTATGATATCGCACTTCGTGCGATGATATATGCCTTCGGCATATGAAGGAACGGATATTATATCATGCTTGCGAAGCAAGTGTATCATACGGCGGAAGCCGTATATCATATTGCGTAGCAATATATCATTTTTGCAAGGGTTCAAATTCACCCACAAAAACAGCCATATGTCTTTTTCCCAGTCCATAGGTATGAAACCAGGGGAGGCATTGCCTTCCTTATGGTGGCGGAAATATCGCGAAAATACTGGAAATATCGGAAACGGCGGTTGCTTTTTTCGTGCGTATGTGGTATACTGATGTCATCCTAAGGTGGACAAGCCGAAAGGGGTGTTTGAATGGTAAAGAAGTATTTGATTCGGATCGTTGGCGCGTTTTGCATTCTTGGCGCGATTGCGCTGATGCTGATGCCTGCCTGGGTCGTGTTGGACGATGTAGGCCATCGGGATCTGCGAGAACTGCGCTCGGATGTGAGCGGTATTTGCGCCGAGGCATCGGACGATTTTGTTCGGCGGATCGATCGGGATGAAGATTTCCAGGACGAATTGCGGGATTATGACCTTCCCTACACCCGGGGAAGTATCAAAGGCAAATTCCAGGATGTGGAAGATCTGGCAAACGAACTGATGAACGACACCGTATCCATAAAGGAAATCGTGATGCTTTGTTTCAAGGCACCGGGTTTGCTCCGGGATATGGAAAATCTTTTGGATTCTGATTGCGGCGACACATTTTTCCAGGCTGCTGCAAGATATATTCTGCGGGAAGAAGGTTATCTGTCAGACAGCGATGTTGGAATGGACACGATCGTGTACGCCGGTGACCAACTCCGGGAAGACACGGAAAACACCATGGAAATGTTCTATGATTTTTCCGATTACCTCATTCCGGTGGCGGTGGTGATACTGTTACCCTTTGCCTTTGGCGTTGCCTGCGCGGCTACCCACATTTGCAACAAGGCAAGATGGTTGAAGTATTTGTTCCTGGCGATGGTTATAGGTATCGTGGCAGGCTCTTGCGTTGTCCTCCCCGTTGTATCGGAGATCGCGGCAGACGCATTGGGCAATGTACCCGCCTTTGCGGAGATGACGCTGAAAATGAATGTCACTCCCTTTATTGCAGTGGTTCTTATGATCGTACCGGTCATTTTGGACATTATATTTGAGCGCAAAAAAGAAATAAAAGTAGTGGAGGAATAAGAAATGGAAAATGAGACCATGGAAACAATGGAAAACGAAGTCTGCGAAACTCCCGTGACCGAGACATTGGAGCAGCCTGTGGAAGTACCGCAGGAATTTGCCGGCGTGGAAGAAGCACCCGAGGCTTTTGTTGCCAGCGAAGAATCCGTTGTGGATAAGGTGAAGGCACTTCCCAAGAAGATCTGGATCGCAGTAGCAGCCGGTGTTGTGGCGCTGATCGCGCTGATCGTTGTACTGTCCGCGCTGGGCAATACATACAAGACCCCCCTGAAGGCAGCAGAAAAACTGCTGAATTCTAAGTCCGTTTCCAAGATCGTGGACAAAGCACCCAGCATTCTCAACGGCTTTGGCGAAACCGAGGCAAAGAAACTCATCAAGATCGTCAAGAAGTCCGATCAGTACAAAGATATGATCGAAGATGCAGAAGATGCTTTCCAGGATGCAATCGAGGAAATCAAGGATCAGTACGGCAAGAACTACAAGATCTCCATCGACGTTCAGGACAAAGAGAAACTGGAAAAAGACGATGTAAGAGATTTTAGAGATCAACTCCGTGACATCAGCGAACTGTCTGAACAGTTGGAAGATCTGGATTCCGACGATTACGAAGATATGGCCGACGAACTGGGCATCAGCAAGGGTCAGGCTAAGGACGCAGTCAAGCAACTGGAGAGTTTCTGCAAGGAGTGCAAGTCTGCAAAGGTTTCCGCAGGTTACGAACTGGATATCGTTCTTTCTATCTCCGGCAGCGAAGTTGACGAGCCCGACGAGACAGAGATGACCGTCCGTGTGTTCAAGGTCGCCGGCAGATGGGTTCCCGATGTATTCTCTCTGGTAGAGGATATGGGCATCGGCGCTCTGGTAGGTATGATGGGCGGTTTCTGATCGCTGATCGAATCTGACAAAATCTGATAACAATACCCCCGGAAGTTTTTCCTTCCGGGGGTGCTTGTTATTGTAGAGCATTTCCGCCATGCCGGTAAAAAGAAATACTCTTGCGCTGCGCCGCAGATTGCGGTATAATAGCAAAAACCCTTTCCAAGGAGACAGATATGGAATTTTTTGTGGATTTTTTTGGTTATCCCATTTGGGTGGTGCTGCTGGTTTGTGGCGGCGTGTTTTTGGCATCCTTTATGGACGCCATCGGCGGTGGCGGCGGAATCATTTCTCTGCCCAGTTATCTGCTGGCGGGACTGCCGATGCATTTTGCCCTGGGTACGAATAAACTGTCCTCTTGCATCGGTACGGTGGCTTCCACGGTTCGCTATGTAAAAAACGGCTATGTTGACTGGCTGTTGGGCATCCCCTCTATTGCGCTGGCGCTATTTGGCGCACACTTGGGAACACGGCTGCAGTTGGCTGTGGACGAGCGGTATTTGAAATTTTTGCTGTTGCTGGTGCTGCCGGTCATCGCGGCGATTTTGCTGAAGAAAAAAGATCTGCCGGAAAAACGGGGGGATATGAACAAATGGGCGTGCAGAGCCATCGTTTGGGGCGCGTCGCTGGTCATCGGCGCTTATGACGGCTTTTACGGTCCAGGCACCGGCACATTCCTGCTTTTGATTTTCTGCTATTTTGCCAAACTGGATGTGCGCACAGCATCGGGCAATGTAAAACTGGTGAATCTGGCGTCCAATGTGGGCGCTTTGGCAACATCCTTGTTTGCGGGCAAAGTGCTGATTCCCCTGGGACTTATCTCCGCAGTTTTTGCCACTGCCGGTCAGTATTTGGGCGCAGGTATGGCGATCAAAAACGGCTCCAAGATCGTCCGCCCGGTGATCTTGGTGGTGCTTGTGCTTCTCACAGGCAAAGTTCTGCTGGAACTTTTTGGAATTGCATAAACAAAATGAGGAGGCTCTCTATGAGCCTCCTTATTCTTAAGAAATTCTTATATTTTCGACAAAAAACTACATTTACGCAAAAAGTTTGCTATAATACCCAAAAAAGAAGGAAAAGAGGAACACAATGCGAGAGTTTTTGGGTATTGGCGGTTATACCCGCCCAGCAGAGGGCGCTTACTCCTGGCAGCATCTTACCTTTGTAATTGCCCTGGTGGCGGCGATGATCTTTCTGGCTGTGGCGCTGGGCATCCGCAATCGCAATAAAGATTTCTCCCAAAAAAACAAAGCCCTGGTTTGGGCGGCGATCCTCATTGACGGATTTGAAATTTTTAAGATCGTGGTGCTGAGCATTCGGGCAGATGTGTGGTATGATGCGATATTGCACAATTTGCCGCTGTTTCTTTGCAGCATCCAGTTGATCACCATTCCTTTGGCGGCGTTCTCTAAGGGGCGTATGCAAGAGGCGGCGCTGGATTTTGTGAGCATTTTCGGTCTTTTGGGCGCGATCTTAGGCACGGTGGGCGCATCTCAGAATTATAACGCCTACCCGGTGCTGTCTATGGACAATGTGGTTTCCGGCATCACCCACTGCATCTCCGGTTTTGCGGCGCTGTATATTATGGTCTCCGGAATGGCGAGTATGAAAAAGAAAAATATCGTCCTTTCCTATGGCATTTTGCTGGTGTGCTGCGTCCTTGCCTATGTGGCAAATATTTTGGTGGATTACAACTATATGTTCCTGGTGTCCGGCGACGGCACGCCCTACGATATTCTGTATAATCTGGTTGGCGGTCATAAGGTGATCTACCCGGTGGGGGTCGTGGCGCTGTTCTTGGTGTATATCAGCGCATTTTACGGCGTATACTACCTGCTGCAAAAGAAACGCGCCACCGTGAAATGTTAATATAGAGAAACAAACCGAGCCCACCGCACATATATGCGGCGAAGGCTCGGTTTGCTTGTCTTATTTGCCGGATTTTTTCTCTGCGTTTTTGGAAAAATGCTCCCGCCACCAAAGATGGAAAAAGTAGCGCCGTTTCACTTTAACAATGACCGGCTTGTACTGACCACAACCTTCACAAAGGTCTAAATATGGGGATAGGATAAACATTTTTGGGTCTTCCTCTGTTTCCATAATGGTGTTCCAACAGTCTACACAATATTCTGACATAGTAGTGCTCCTCCAAATATAGTATACTTAATACAAGTATACTATCACAAAATGGAGATAAAATCATCTTAAAATATACTTAAATTTATTTTGAGGTGGCTTATGCGGAATAAGAACAATAAACATTTGGGGATCGAAGTGGAGCCGGAACTGCACCGGAAACTTCATTATATCGCTAAATATGAAGGGCGTTCCGGTAACGGGCAGATCTTGCATCTGATCCGCCAGTGTATACGGGAATTTGAAAAAGAACATGGAGAGATCTCCTGCGAAAAGGATAATAACAACTGACAGCGCACTTAAATGTGCGCTGTCTTTCCGTTTTTCGGCAAAAAGTTGCAAATACGCCGCTGATATGATACAATTTTAACACTGTTTCAGCAAATTTGGAGGCGACCTATGAAAGCGTTTTTGCATTATTTTTTCGGCAAAGGCGAGAATATTGAGTTTACCAATTTCAGCCTTGCCCATTTTCTGCCGATCCTTGTGGTTGCGGTGTTGATTTACTTGATCTACCGGAAACGGGAGCAGATATTGACCTGGAAATATGAGGAGAAATTTCGCTATATCCTGGCAATGATGCTGATCGTATCGGAAATGTCCTATTACTGGCGGCTGATCGCCTTGCCCGGGGAACTGACCCCCAACCCCGTTGACCACCTGCCCATTACTGTTTGCGGCTGGGTGGTGGTGTTCGCCAGTTATATGCTGGTGGGCAAGAATCAGAAACTCTTTGATATTTGCTATTTCTGGCTGTTCTCCGGTTCGATCTTTGCGCTGATCACCCCCACGGTTATTTCTTATACCGGTCCAACCCGTTTCCGCTATTACCAGTTTTGGACAGAGCATCTGCTGGGCTATATCGCCGTGTTTTATATGATCTTTGTGCATAAAATGCGGCCCACGGTGAAATCTCTGATCCGGGCGTATATCTGGCTGATCGTTCTGGCGGTGGTCGCCTATTTTGCCAATTCCATTTTGGGCCCCGGCGCCAACTATCTGTTTATGGCAAAGCCGGAAGACACCCCCTCTATTTTGGACATTCTGCCGCCCATCTTCTGGCTGCGGATCCTCATTATGGCGGCGGCAGTTACGGCGCTGTTCTTTGCATCTTACCTGCCGTGGTTCTTAAAGGACAAGAAAGCCAAAAAACTTGTAAATGTATAAACAAAAAAGCCCCCAAACCGACAGTAAGTCAAAGATATTGCGGAGCAAGGCTATTGGGAGATGTTATGTAAACTCGCAAGTGTAGTAAACAACTGTGATTTAAAAAGGAAAAAGAATCCCCCAAACCGAAAGGTATCTTTGACGGTTTGGGGGCACTATTCACGCATAGGGCAGAGAGGCACCAAAGACAAGCAAACAGTCGGCGTCGGCGTACATAGGTACGGTAGACCGGCTGTTTGCGCAGTAAGTCAAAGATCTTGCGGAGCAAGCCCATTGATGAATGTTATGTAAACCTGACAGTGTAATAGTCACTTATAATTCAAATAAGGAAAAAGAATCCCCCAAACCGAAAGTTATCTTTGACGGTTTGGGGGCTCTATGCACGCATAGGGCAGAGAGACGCCAAAGACAAGCAAACAGTCGGCGTCGGCGTACATAGGTACGGTAGACCGACTGTTTGCGCAGTAAGTCAAAGATATTGCGGAGCAAGGCTATTGGGAGATGTTATGTAAACTCGCAAGTGTAGTAAACCAGTGTGATTTAAAAAGGAAAAAGAATCCCCCAAACCGACAGTAAGTCAAAGATGTTGCGGAGCAAGCCTATTGATGAATGTTATGTAAACCCGTCTGTGTAATAGTCACTTATAATTCAAATGGGGAAAAGAATCCCACAAACCGAAAGGTATCTTTGACGGTTTGGGGGCTCTATGCACTATTAAAAGGGGGTTAGCGGTCTTCTCTGTAATAATTAAGACCAAGGGCAGCGGGCAGACCGCTGTTTTTCTTTTTCCGAATGGAGGTTGCCACCAGCACGATGGCGGTGATGACAAAGGGCATTGCCTGGTACAGTTGGGTGGGGATCTTAGCCAGCCAACTCAAAGCGCCGGGGAAAGCCAACGCCAGGGAACTGCCGGAGACCCGGAGTGTGTTAAAGAAACCAAACACAAAAGTGCCGATGATGGCAGCGGCGGGATTCCAGTTGGCGAAGATAACCAGCGCAACCGCGATCCAGCCATAACCGTTGATCCAGCAACTTGCGTTGAAAGAGCCGCCCATATTCAGCGCCATATAATAGCCGCCGATGCCCATAATGCCGCAGCCCAGGCAGATATGCAGGTACTTCATCCGGTTGACATTCACGCCAACAGAGTCCGCAGAACCGGGGTTCTCGCCAATGGCGCGCAGCCGCAGACCGGGGGTGGTCTTGTTCAGATACCACCACATAGCAACCGCGATGAGGATACCCAGGTACACCATAATATTATGGCTGAACAAGCCGTTGCCGATAACCGGGATCTTGGAAAGCAGAGGAATGGAAATATCAGAGAAACCTGCAACGATGTTGCTGTAGTCGCCCATAACAGGCCAACTGACGGCGCGCAGACCGTTACCTACGAAGAAGTATACGCCCAGGCCGAAAGTGGTCAGGGTCAGACCGGTGATGTTTTGGTTTGCCTGGAAAGACACGGTAAGGGCAGCAAACAGCAGACCGCACAGCACGCCTGCCAGAAAGGCAACGGCGATGCCCACGCCCAGTGAGTTGGCGTAACAGCCGCAGATATAGCCGAAAATAGCGCCTACAGCCATAATGCCTTCCACGCCCAGGTTCAGGCTACCGGATTTTTCCACAACGATCTCACCCACAGTGCCGTAAAGCAAGGGGATGTTGTAAACCACGATGCTGTGGAGGAAGGAAGTAAGAACACTCATTTTATCCATTACGGCTTCCTCCTTTTTTGGTAATAGTGATCTTAAAGCGGATAAAGAAGTCCACAGCCAACACCAGGAACAAAATTGCGCCCTGGAGCATATTGGCGAAACTGGAGTCTACCTGCTTGAATGTGGATGCGGCAATAACAGAGCCATACTGGAGCATACAAATAAGCGCCGAAACGACGAATATCATAGGTGTGCTCAACTGCGCCAGCCATGCCACGATGATACCGGTCCAGCCCACATCGTTGGTGATGGTGGTGGAGAGGATGCCGGCAGTGCCTACCTTGAAGGCGGCTGCCAGACCGATCAGCGCGGCAGAGAGGAAAACCGTCCACAAAATGATGCGGTTGGTCTTCATACCGGCGTACTGGGCAGTTTTGATACTGTCGCCCACCACGGAGATCTCGTAGCCCTGCTTGGTGTATTTCAGATACACAAATACCAGAACACCGATCAGGATGGTTAAAAGAACGCAGATGTTCAGTTCGAATTTACCCTGGGTGGGGATGCTGGGAAATTCCACGATCTTTGCGAAACTGGCAAACACCGGGCGGACAGATTTGGGATCCAGGAAGAAGTTCCAATCTGCCTTTTCTTCACCCAGGAAGACCAGCACATAAAGGGCAACATAGTTCAGCATCAAAGTCAGCAATGTCTCATTGGTGCCGAATTTTACTTTCAGCGCCGCAGCAATGAGACCGTACAGACCGGCAACCAGCATCGCAGCCAGGCACATAGCGATCAGCGCCAGCCAGGTGGGCAGCACCGGACCTAACTTAAATGCCACAAATGCGGCAGCGATAGAGCCCATTATGAATTGACCTTCACCGCCGATATTCCAAAAGCGCATCTTAAACGCCAGGGAAAGGGCGATAGAGGTAAGCACCAGCGGCACAAAGTCTTTCAGATAGTTGATATAAGTTTTGTAGGCGATCTTGTTGCCCACCGTGCCCATGGTGAACATACGGGTGTAGTAAGCAATGGGATCAACATCCATTGCCATCAGCAGAACGCCGCCCAAAACCAGCGCCAGCAGCACGGCGCCCAGGTAGAAACAGCATTTTTTCCAAAGGGGGCAATTTTCCCGCTTTATGAAATGGATCTTCATGCTTCAGCCTCCTCTCCCGATTGTCCGTCGCCGAAGAGGGAGTCTTTGGCGATACCGGCAGGTTTGTCTTCGTATTTGTTGGAAAGATCCAAAGCGCCGGTCATCATCAGACCCAGTTCTTCTTTGGTGGTTTTATGGGCGTGGACAACACCCATCACTTTGCCGTGGCACAGAACCATGATCTTGTCACACAGTTCCAGCATAACGTCCATATCTTCGCCAACAAAGAGGATGCCAACGCCGTCTTTTTTCTGCTGGTTCAGAATATTGTAGATGGTGTAAGAGGAGTTGATGTCCAAACCCCGGACGGGGTATGCGGTGATGATGACATTGGGACCTGCCTTGATCTCACGACCCAGCAGAACTTTCTGCACGTTACCGCCGGAGAGACGGCGAACCGGTGTCTCCGTGGAGGGAGTAATCACTTCCAGATCTTGGATCACCTGCTCTGCATCGGCTCTGCCGCGCTTGCGGTTTACAAAAGGACCTTTGGTGTCGTTGTAGTTTTTCAGGAGCATATTGTCTGTAATGGACAAACTGGGGGCAAGACCCATGCCCAGTCGGTCTTCCGGAATAAAGGACATAGAAATGCCTTTTTCCAAAATGGCTTTTGGGGGAAGTCCAACAATGTTGTCGCCTTTGTGGATCATCTGACCTGCTTCAATAGGGCGCAGACCGGCAATGGCTTCGCACAGTTCCTTCTGACCGCAACCGGCAATGCCCGCAACACCCAAAATCTCGCCGCCACGGATATAGAAGTCCACATCGTCGATAGCAACAGCGCCTTCGTCGTTTTTGATAGTCAGGTTACGCACTTCCAGCAGCGGACGGGTCTTCTCGATCACAGGACGCTCGATGTTCAGATCGATCTTGCGACCCACCATCCACTCGGTCAGTTCCTGCTCGTTGGTCTCCGGGGTGTTTACGGTGGTGATATACTCGCCCTTCCGCAAAATAGCCACCCGGTCAGAGATCTCCATCACCTCGTTTAACTTGTGGGTGATGATAATAATGGAGTGACCGTCCTCTTTCATTTTCCGGAGCACGTCAAAGAGTTTCTGGATCTCCTGCACCGTCAGAACAGCGGTAGGCTCGTCCAGAATAATGGTCTTTGCGCCGTAGGAAAGGACCTTGATGATCTCCAAAGTCTGTTTTTCGGAAACAGACATATTAAAGACCTTTTTCCTGGGGTCCAGGTCAAAGCCAAACTTCCGGGCGATCTCCTCTACCATAGCGTAGCGGGCTTTTTTCAGCGTAAAGCCGGCTTTTTCTTTGCCCATCCAAATGTTGTCTGCGGCAGAGAAAACATCCACCAGTTTAAAGTGCTGATGGACCATGCCGATGCCCAGCCGCTTGGAATCCTCCGGGGAGTGGATAGCCACTTCCTTTCCGTCCATAAAGATGCTGCCGCCGTCGGGCTGATAGATGCCCGAGAGCATATTCATCAAAGTGGTCTTGCCGGAGCCGTTTTCGCCCAACAGCGCCAGGATCTCACCGGGTTTGACATTTAGATTGATATTTTTGTTAGCCACCACGCTGCCGAAGGTCTTGGTGATCCCTCGCATTTCAATGGCAAACTGTTCGCTCATGGAGATCTCCTCCTCTCAATTTATAAAAGCACAAAATAAAAAACAGGGCGTCTGTTTGTTATGTTCTGCCTTTATATAAAAATGAAAAACCGGGTCGGCCGGTTGGGGCCGACCCGGTAAGATTATCGGGATAGGGAATTAGACTTCCTTAACACCTGCTACCAGATAGTTCATAGAGCCGGTGATAACGCCGTCTTCCACGGAAGCGCCGCCAGCAGCAACGATCTCGTTGCCAGCGTTGTCAACCAGAGCAGCGTCGGTCTTTTCAACGTTAACAGTACCGTCTTCAGCGACAGTGATGTTCAGTTTAACGCCGGAGAACACATCCCACTCGCCGTTGACCATCATAGCCTTAACAGTCTCGATAGCCTTGTCAGTACCTGCAGCGCAGTTTTCGGACAGGGGGGATACGTCAACGAAGCCTTCCTTCAGGCCGCCGTAGTAAGCGCTGCCGCCCATGTTCTCAACGAACTTGGAAGCGTCGCCTGCGCAAGCAGCAGCAGCCTTGATGGCGGTGCCGTAGTAAACGTTCCAGTTCCAGATAGCAGCAGTCAGGTGAGCCTCGGGAGCGTCCTTGGTCATATCGGAGTTGTAGCCGCAGCCGAAGACCTTGCCGTTCTGAGCAGCGATCTGGGGCTGTGCGGAGTCACAGTGCTGGGAGATAACGCCACAGCCGAAGTTGTTGGTCAGTTCCTCAGCGAAAGCCTTTTCGTTCACTTCGTCAGCCCATGCGCCCAGGCGCTTAACATTGATGGTTGCCTCGGGGTTCACAGCCAGAACGCCCATAGCGAAGCCGTTGATACCGGAAGCGGTCTCAGCGTAGTCGGTGGTGTAAGCAGCAACATAACCAACGTTGTTGTTCTTGGTCTCCAGGGACTTCAGACCAGCAGCGATACCTGCCAGGTAACGAGCCTGGTAAGCGCGGCCGAAGTAGTTGTTGAAGTTGGTCTCATTGCTCTTGTAGCCGGTGCCGTGGGAGAAGATGACCTCGGGGTACTCTTCAGCAGCCTCAGCCATTGCGTCGATATAACCGAAGGAGATACCGAAGATGATATCCACGTCGTTACCGATCAGAGTGTCAACAGCGTTCAGAACCTGCTCTTTGTCCTCGGGAACTTCGTCCACGATGAACAACTGGCTCTCAACATCCATGCCCAGTTCCTTCATAGCGGTGGTGATGCCGTTGTGGTGAGCAAAGGTGTAGCCGGCAGTGTCGTTCTTGGAGTTGATGTAGATGGCGCCGACCTTGATGTCGGAGTAGTCGCCAGCCACAGCGCCGGTGGTGTCGGTGCCAGCAGCGCCGGTGGTGTCTACGGCAGCGCCGGTGGTGTCGTTGTTTTCGGCAGGAGCCTGTCCGCAAGCAGCCAGACCCAAAACCATAACAACAGCGAGCAGAAGTGCGATGATCTTTTTCATTGAAAAATGCCTCCTAAAAATTTGTTTTATATTAAAGTCATCTCGGCTTTAATTACTTGTTTTGTTCCCGGAAGGTGATAGTACCTTCAATGGGATCCATAGCGTCTACGATCGCCAGAGATTCCAGTTGATAACCCAGGTTGCGGATCCGGTGACCGCCCTCTTGGAATCCTTTTTCAATGGCGATGCCCAAGCCCTCTACCGTAGCGCCGGCAGATTCCACAATGGAAATAAGACCCTGCAGCGCACAGCCGTTGGCAAGAAAATCGTCGATGATCAGAACGTGATCCTCGGAACTTAAGAACTTTTTGGACACGATCACGGTGTTTTTGTTCTTGTGGGTAAAGGATTCCACCTCTGCCACAAACATATCCCCGTCAATGTTGATAGATTTGCTTTTTTTTGCAAAAACCATAGGTACACCAAATTCCCGGGCGACAGGATAGGCAATGGCGATACCGGAAGCCTCGATGGTCAGCACCTTGGTGATAGGCTTGTCGCCGAAGCGACGCTTGAATTCTGCACCGATCTGATCCAAAAGGGAAATATCCATCTGATGATTCAGAAAGGAATCCACCTTTAAAACGTTGCCGGGTTTAACGATGCCGTCTTTTACAATACGTTGCTCTAGAAAATTCATAGCGCCACCTCCTCGAATACCTATTAAATATAGCACAATTTCAACAGAATGTCACCTGTTTCGTTCAATTTTTATTAAAAATTTTTTCAGTAGGCATCTTGGCATACCTTAAGGGCAACGGTTTTTGTGATTTTGTCACAGATAGATTTTGAAATAAGTGGTATCCTATCAGTGAAATTAAAAGTTCCCACGGGACAAAAGGAGGAAATAATATGGCAGTGATTACCGTTACAAAAGAAAATTTTGAGCAGGAAGTATTGCAAAGCAAAGCCCCCGTGCTGGTAGATTTTTGGGCACCCTGGTGCGGACCTTGCCGGATGGTGGGTCCTGTGGTGGACGAGATTGCCGAGGAGCGGGAGGATATCAAGGTTTGCAAGATCAATGTGGATGAGCAACCGGAACTGGCGATCAAGTTCGGCATTGCCACCATTCCCACACTTTTGGTGTTCAAGGATGGTCAGATCGCCAATAAAACCATCGGCGCCCAACCGAAAGACCACATTTTGAATTTGTTCTAAGTAAAAACCCCAAGGAAATCCTTGGGGTTTTATGCATCTTGCAATGCTTGCAGTTTTTTGATGTCGGTCAGTTCCACAGTGCCACGGGTGAGGGAGACCATCCCTTCGCTTTGGAAATACCGGAGCATCCGGGTGACCACCTCCCGGGCAGAGCCCATGTGGTTGGCGATGCGCTCGTGGGTGATCTTCAAACTGACGGAATTTTCCAAATTACTTTCTTCCAGCAAAAAAGCAGCCAGCCGCTTGTCAAAACTGCGCCACATAACCTGCTCCATCAGCCACATCACTTCGGAGAACCGGCTGGAGATCAGAGAATTTGCATAGTTGGCAACTGGGGCAGATTCCTGCATCAAGTCTTTGAAAAGGCAGGAAGGTACGATCCAAAGATCGCAGTCTTTCTCCGTTTCGACCACCACATCAAACTGCACATCCGGCATTACGCAGGAGGCGGAAAAAAGGCAGATATCCCGGTCGAACAGCCGGTAAAGGGTCACTTCCCGTCCCTCCGGGGAGAGGGTGTATACCCGCAACTGACCGGATTTGATCAGCACCAGTCCCAGGCAGTCCATTTGCCCGTTGTGCAATACCGTGCCGGCGGCGACCTTGTGAGGATGGGTCACATCCTGCAGTTGCGCCTGCCGCTCCGGGGACAGTTTGTCCCAAAAAGGAAAGAAATCCCTAAGTTCCAACAAGGTCACCTCCTTACATTGATATAATAAAGTATACATTCTCCCTTGGGTGTTGTCAATTGGTGATAATATCACAGAAAAAGACAGCGCCGGGGGGTATACTATAAATATACAAGGTATAAAAGGAGGTCTCATTATGAAGAATCTTTATGATGTAGCGGTTATCGGTGGCGGACCTGCCGGTTATACGGCGGCGCTGTATGCAGCCCGGGCGGGACTTCGGGTGGTTGTCATCGAGAAAATGGCAGCCGGCGGACAGATGGCGCTGACCACAGAAATCGATAATTACCCCGGTTTTCCCAATGGTGTGGACGGATTTACTTTGGGGCAGGATATGCGCAAAGGCGCAGAACGGTTTGGAGCAGAGACCATACTGACCCAGGTGGAAAGCCTGGAACTTACCGGCGAGATCAAAAAGATCCACACCCGCACCGGCACGATAGAAACCAAAACGGTGATCTACGCCGCCGGCGCAACGCCCCGGAAACTGGGGCTAAAAGACGAGGAAGAACTTACCGGTATGGGTGTCAGTTACTGCGCCCACTGCGACGGTATGTTCTACCGGGGCAAGACGGTAGTGGTGGTAGGCGGCGGCAACAGCGCCGCGGCAGATGCGCTGCTGCTTTCCCGTGTGGCGGAAAAGGTGATCCTTGTCCACCGGAGAGACACCCTCCGGGCAGAGCGGATCTACCGGAATCAACTGGAATCTGCTCCCAATGTGGAGTTCATATGGAACAGCACAGTAGAAAAACTGTTGCGCGGGGAGCGGCTGACTGGTATAATAGTGAAAAACACCCGCTCCGGAGAAAAGCAGGAGATCCTCTGCAACGGTCTGTTTGTCAGCATCGGCAGAGACCCGGCAACGCAACTGGTAAAAGACCAACTGTTATTGGACGAAACCGGCTACATCATAGCCGATGAGTCTACCAAAACCAACATCCCCGGTGTTTATGCCGCCGGCGATGTGCGGACGAAAGAATTACGGCAGATCGTCACCGCCGCGGCAGACGGCGCGGTGGCGGCTTATCAGGCGGAACAGGATTTATAATGAGGGAGGATGTACGATGTTTGATCTGATCGTTATCGGCGGCGGTCCCGGCGGCTATCTGGCAGCGGAGCGGGCAGCCCGGGCAGGAATGAAAACACTGCTCTTTGAAAAACGGGCGTTGGGCGGCGTATGCCTGAACGAAGGCTGCATCCCCTCCAAAGCGCTGCTCAATTCTGCAAAGACCTATGAACACGCCCTCCACAGCGACCTTTACGGCGTGTCCTGCCAAAATGTCACCATTGACCAGGGCGCGGTGGTTGCCCGGAAGAACCGGGTGGTTCGCAATTTGGTAAATGGTGTGAAGGCCAAAATGAAAGTCCACGGGGTCACCGTGGTAATGGAAACGGCAGAAATCACCGGCAAGACAGCCGATGGATTTACCGTTTCTGCCGCCGGGCAGGACTATACTGCCAAAAATTTGATCATCGCCACCGGATCTTCCCCGGCAGTACCGCCCATTCCCGGCATCCGGGAAAACCTGGGCAGTTTTGTGCTGACCAACCGGGAGATTCTGGATCTGCAGGAGATCCCCGGGAAACTGACCGTCATTGGCGGCGGTGTTATCGGCTTGGAAATGGCGGCTTATTATGCAACGGTCGGTTCAAAAGTGACCGTGGTGGAAATGCTTGACCATATTGCCGGCGCTACCGACCGGGAAATCGCCGGACTTTTGCAAAAAGAACTGGAAAAGAAGGGCGTGACTTTCCTTTTGAGGCATAAGTGTCTCTCCGTTGCTCCGGGCAGTGTCACGGCAGAAGATGCCGCAGGCAAGCAGGTGACAGTAGCGGCGGATAAAGTGCTGCTCTCCATCGGCAGAAAAGCCAATGTGGAAAATTTGGGTCTGGAGGCCGTCGGCGTTAATTTCAGTCCAAAGGGAATCCCCACCGACACTTTCTGCGCCACCAATGTGCCCGGGGTCTACGCCATCGGCGATGTAAACGGCCACCATATGCTTGCCCACACCGCCTACCGGGAGGCAGAGGTTGCGGTGAACAACCTTACCGGCAGTCCGGATACCATGCGCTACCACGCCAACCCCTCTGTGATCTACACCCAGCCGGAGATCGCCTTTGTGGGTAAAACCGAGGAAGAATGCCGGGAAAAGGGTATAGAATATGAAGTTGCCAAACTGTCTATGCGCTATTCCGGTCGATTTGTGGCGGAAAACGAGGGGGCAGACGGTCTGTGCAAAATTTTAATTGATAAAAAACGCCGCACCGTGCTGGGCGTCCATATGATCGGCGCCTATACCGGGGAGATCATTTGGGGCGCGGCGGAGATGCTGGAGATGCAGATGCGGGTCAAGGATGCCCGGCAGATCATCTTCCCTCACCCCACGGTCAGCGAGATCATCCGGGAGACCCTTTGGGAATTTCCCGATTAATATAGAATGGAGAATAACGATATGATAGCCGGTCTGCAAAAAATGACCCTTTTGGATTACCCGGGAAAGGTAGCCTGCACGATCTTTACCCAGGGCTGCAATTTCCGCTGCCCATTTTGCCACAATTCTGACCTTTTGGGAAAGGAAGGCCCGGAGCCTATCAGCGAGGAGACACTGCTGACTTTTCTGAAAAAGCGGGTGGGTCTGCTGGATGCGGTATGCATCACCGGCGGCGAGCCCACTTTGCACAAAGACCTGCCGGAACTGATCCGAAAGATCAAGGATCTGGGTTATCTGGTAAAACTGGATACCAACGGCAGCCGTCCCGATGTACTGAAGGCGCTGGTGGAAGAAAATTTGCTGGACTATGTGGCGATGGATATTAAAAACAGTCCGGATCGTTACGGCGAAACCGTCGGTGTACCCAATATGTCCTTGGAGAAGATCGAAGAAAGTGTCCGCTACCTGCTGACAGACAAAGTGGACTATGAGTTCCGCACCACCGTGGCAGAAGAACTCCATAACGGGGCATCTTTTGTGGCGATGGGGCAGTGGTTGCAGGGGTTATCTCCCGCGAAAAAAACCAAGCGGCTGTTCATCCAGCCCTATGTGGACAGAGACACGGTGCTCTTGGGTGGACTACACACGCCCACGGCAGAGGCGCTCCATGAAATGGCAGATTCTGCCGCGCCTTTCGTAGAATCGGTGCAAATCCGTGGTCTGGAGTAAACCACAACATATTGTGTTTGAAAATAAAAAATATTCCCAATATATTGTTTTTTGGTATTGACAAACGAATTTAGCCGAGGTATAATACAGGCACTGTCGCGTAAATCTCGCAGGCATTCTGCGCGCTTTTTGGGCAGTGCCTGTATTTATCTAAAAATAGGAGGATGAACTATGTATCGCGTAATGAAACGTGACGGCGGCACCGTGGAATTTGATGTTTCCAAGATCAGCGCCGCTATGATCAAAGCATTCGAAGCAGTTAACCGTGAATACCACATCAGCATCATCAATATGTTGGCTCTGCAGGTCACTTCCGACTTCAGCAGCAAGATCAAAGACGGCGTCATCGCCGTGGAAGACATCCAGGACAGCGTGGAAAGCGTTCTGTCTGCTGCCGGCTATGCCGACGTAGCCAAGGCTTACATTCTGTACCGGAAGCAGCGTGAGAAGATCCGCAATGTCAACTCCGCTCTGCTGAACTACAAGGACCTGGTAGACGGCTACCTGAAGATCAACGACTGGCGCGTGAAGGAAAACTCCACCGTTACCTATTCTGTCGGCGGTCTGATCCTTTCTAACTCCGGC
>JAZQBF010000093.1:0-2424 GCA_045545615.1 Faecousia sp. | reverse complement strand
CCTGATTAATTTATCATAAATGCAAGGCTTTGTCAAGAAGTTTTTTCAAGAAATATCAAATTTTTTCTTCTTTTTTCTCTTCTCGCGAAATCTATGTATTTGCAATTACTTTTACGCCTCGGCAGTTATGTCAACTGCAGTATGTCAGAGTGTCAAAAAGCATTTATAAGGCGGAACATCACAGGATGTTCCGCCTTAGGTTTATTAAGGGTTCAACCCGGCGCCGGAGGCGTTGAAACGATAAGTCTTAGCGCCGATCTTCACGCTGCCGGTAGCCATTGCGCCGCTACTGTTGAAGTAGTACCAGGTGCTGCCCAATTTCAGCCAGCCGGTCTGCATAGCGCCACCGCTTTGGAAGTAGTACCAAACGCCGCCGATCTTCTGCCAACCGGTGACCATTGCGCCGGATGTATTAAAGTAATACCACTTGCCGCCTACCTGCGCCCAACCGGTCGCCATCGCACCGGAGGACTTTAAGTAGTACCAAGTGTTGCCTTGCTTTAACCAGCCGGTCTGCATTACGCCGGAGGCGTTAAAGTAGTAGTATACGCCGCCGACATTTGCCCAACCGGTAGCCATCGCGCCGGAGGATTTCAAATAGTACCAAGTGTTGCCCTCTTTCAACCAACCGGTCTGCATCACACCCTGGGTATTCATATAGTACCAAACCTTGCCATCCAACACCCAGCCGGTCAACTTGGTGTCGTCCTTGTAGTAATACCATTTTGCGTCATCCAAGAACCAGCCATTGAGAATCGTTTTTTCTGTGTAATGCCACGTTGCATTCTTCAGACAATCATTATCTGCAGAAATAGCAATATCGTTCCGATCGCTTTTTGTACCACCATAATATACCTCCATTAAATTGTTACAGCCAGCAAATGCATATTGCCCAATATCACTAACGCTATCAGGGATCGTCACACTCTGCAAGTTGGTGCAATTCTGGAATACGGCAAAACCAATATTTGTAAAACCATCTGGAAGAGCGATGGATATTAAGTTATTGCAATTCATAAAAGTAATATACGCCATTGATTTTACGCCGTTGGGAATATTAATTGCAGATAAACTGCTGCAGCCTGCAAATGCCGCTTCATCAATTTCAGTTAAAGTATCAGGCAATGTGACACTGGTTAGTTTGGTACATCCAGAGAAGGCAACATCATAGGGGTGGTCAAACAGTTCATAATAACTACCAAGTGTTGTGACTCCGTCTGGGACAACATAGTTTCCTGCAAGGGTTTGTGGGGCTCTCATAAGTATTGTTTTATCTTTGTTGAACAAAACGCCATATTGATCGTTACTGTAGTTAGGATTTGCTTCGTCCACCCAAAATCCGTCTAAATTGGAGCAATCATAAAAAGATTTTTCGCCAATATGTGTAATACTATCCGGGATATATATGCTCGTAAGACCTTTACATAGATAAAAAGCATAACTATCAATGGCTACGACAGGGCACCCATCGATGGTAGCCGGGATATTTAATACACCACTAGCAGTTTTATTACAACCCGTAATTGTGATTTCGCCATCGATGACAGTATATGACAAATCGCCATAGATTGCTGCTTTTGCTGTGGTAGGCAGCATAAACAGGCAAAGAAGTACCACGGCGAAAGTCAAACACAGATTTGTTAGGATCTTTCCTATTTTCATAGTGTTTCCTCCAGATTTGCAAAATATAATTCCGTTTGCACCTATATAAGTGCAACCTAATTATAACAACCTCATATAATTAAGTCAAGAACATTTGCGCCTAAATAAGTACAAAGGAATTTAAAAATATGAACATCGATATTGAAAAACGTATCGGGAATAATATTCGAAACCTCCGTGAAAAAGCCGGTATGACCCAGGAAACTCTGTCTGCCAAATTACAAATTCTCGGTTGTGACATTACCCGGAGCGCCGTCGCGAAAATCGAAGTTGGGCAGCGGCATCTCTACCCCGATGAGATCATATTGATCAAGAATATCCTCAAAGTAAGTTACGACGAGATTTTCGACATTTATACAACGCAAAAATAAACCGGAACGATGGCATTTGCCTTATGTTCCGGTTTTTCTATATGGTTTTAACACCTTGGAGAAGATTTTAGGGGACGGATTCTTCGACGCGGTTGCCAAAGGCAACCTTGCTCAGAATGACACGGTTTTTTATATTGTGCGCAAGATTGCCACACCAGTGACATTGGTCACTGGTTCGCAATGACAACCAAGAATGTGCGTTACCGAGGGGTATAGTGGAAGAAACGCATTGATTCGCTTTCGTAACGAATTGTCTGCGGCGACTCGCCGGCGAGATTGCCACACCAGTGACATCGGTCACTGGTTCGCAATGACAACCAAGAATGTGCGTTACCGAGAGGTATAGCGGAAGAAACGCATTGATTCGCTTTCGTAACGAATTGTCTGCGGC
>JAZQBF010000092.1:0-7049 GCA_045545615.1 Faecousia sp. | reverse complement strand
AAATGCAGAAAATTGGCATTAAGGATGCCTATATCGATGAGGATGGATATGTTTATGGTACAGTACCTGGCAATGCAGACTATCCTGTTATCGGTTTGATCGCGCACATGGATACCTCTCCGGATGCAAGCGGTACGGATGTAAAGGCGACCATCGTTTCCTATAACGGCGGGGATATTCTGTTGAATTCCGATAAGCAAATATATATGCGTGAAAATGAGTATAATAGTCTCTCCAATCATTATGGAAAGCATTTGATTGTCACCGATGGCACAACGCTTTTGGGTGCGGATAACAAGGCGGGTATTGCGGAAATTATGACCGCAGCGGAAGTTTTGCTTCATTCAGACAAACCTCATGCAACGCTTAAGATCGCATTTACGCCGGATGAGGAAATCGGCAGGGGTGCAGACCGTTTTAACGTGGAAACATTCGGCGCTGATTATGCGTATACTGTTGATGGCGGCGCTCTCGGCGAAATGGAATATGAGAATTTTAATGCGGCATCGGCTACAGTCACATTTAACGGTTTGAATATTCATCCTGGTTCTGCAAAAGATAAGATGGTGAACTCCCAGTACATTGCCATGTCGTTTCAGAATCTGCTTCCCAAGGAACAGCGGCCTGAAAAAACAGATGATTATGAGGGTTTCATCCACTTAACGGATATGGAAGGTTGTGTCGAAAAAACAGTTCTGCGCTATATTATTCGTGACCATGATATGGAGAAATTTGAAACCAAAAAGAAAGTAATGATTGCCGCCGCAGAACAGATCAACCGCCAATATGGTCCGCAAACCGCAGAATTGACCATTAAAGACAGTTACTACAATATGCGCGAAAAGATTGAGCCGTGTATGTATATTGTTGACAGAGCAGTTAATGCAATGAAGACTGTTGGCGTAGAGCCGAAAATAGTTCCGATCCGGGGTGGTACAGATGGCGCAAGACTGTCTTTTATGGGTTTGCCATGTCCCAATCTTTGCACGGGTGGCTACAATTTTCACGGTCGTTTTGAATACATTGCGGTTGAGGATATGGAAAAGTGTGTGGACATTCTGGTTCATATTTTAAACACAGCAAAATGATGAATATTTAGGCAATAAAGGCGATAGATACTTTTGCTTCGCGGAATAATCCATAAAGAAGGCAACGAAAATCTTTGTGTTTTCGTTGCCTTTTACAAATGTTAATATAAGTTATTGACAAGCGATTTAATATTAAGTATAATAATATCGATAAAAAGTGGACGATTCCATTTAATATAATTTAAGGATGTGAACAATTATGAGTAAAATCACGGTAATCGGCGCAGGTAGCGTTGGCGCAACAGTAGCAAACGATCTGATGATTCAGGGCGTTGCTTCTGAAATCGTCCTTGTTGATATCAACAAGAAAAAGGCAATTGGTGAGGCACTGGATATTTATCAGGGTGCACCGTTCCATTCTCCTGCAATCGTGCGTCCCGGTGATTACGAAGATGCCGCCGGTTCTGACATTGTTGTTATCACATGCGGTATTGCCCGTAAACCCGGTATGACTCGCTTGGACTTGGCAAAAACAAATGTAAACATTCTGAAAGATGTTGCGTTGAATGTGGTTAAGTTTGCGCCCAATGCGGTTTATGTAATTGTTTCCAACCCGGTGGACATTCTGACCTATGTGTTTACTAAGATCTCCGGTCTGCCTGAAAATCAAATTATCGGTTCCGGTACGATTCTTGATACCAGCCGCCTGCAGTCTGAATTGGCAAAACGGTTCCATATCAGCCCCAAGAATGTCCATGCCCACGTTTATGGCGAACATGGTGACAGCCAGTTTGTGCCCTGGTCTCTGGTTCATATCGCCAATAACCATGTAGACGAATATAAAGACAGTTCTCCTGACCGGGATAAGATCGACTGGAATAAGGATTATGATGAGGTTGAGGAGTTTGTTAAAAAGTCCGGCGCATTGATCATTGAGAATAAGGGCGCAACTTTCTATGCAGTTGCGATGTCCGTCTGCCATATTTGTAAGTGTATTTTTGCCGGCGCTGGTACAGCGCTGACAGTATCCACTATGATGCACGGAGAGTACGGAGTTGAAGATGTTTGCCTCTCTGTTTTGTCGCTTGTTGATAAGCAAGGTGTTCGCGGAAAAATTCTGAACAAACTGACAGAGGAAGAAATCGAAAAATTACACAAGAGCGCAGATAAACTGAAATCTGTTATTGCCCAACTGGATCTGTAAATAAAAGAACGCTTATATGACTGAAAAGTCATATAAGCGTTTTTTATATGTTTTGATTATTCAAAAGATCGCATATATCATTTGCAACTATCTCAGGAATATAGGATGACTTGCGTATGGCACTGTTCATATCAGTGATTGTAAACATTTGATCCTTTAACAGCGTTTCCAATTCCTGCGCAATTTGCCATTGCATTGCATCTGTGTAAACCTTTGCATTGGTGATACGGCCTTTATTTACTTGCAGCAAAAGTTGGATAGAACCCCATTGGAAACGATCTTCGCAAGAGAATGAGAAGGGGAGCGGCGCGCCATAGAGCCAATCCCAACTGCCAAAGAATTCGCTTCGAGATTGGATTCTGCCTAATTGTTCGTCAGATAAAATGATTTCACTTGTGGGAAGGCCGTAAATCTCAGAAAGAGCGTTGATCAGTTCAATCTTAACATCTGTATGATTGATGTTGGGATTCAATTCCGATAAGTTTACAACCCTTGATCGGACAGAGGATACACCCTTTGCCTTTAGTTTTGCGGCAGAAGGGGAGAGGTATCGGGATAATTTTTCTTCATCAACATCAATGAGAATCGTGCCATGGTGATATGATTTACCTGCAGAATGATAAAAGGCGTTACCGGAAAATTTTCTGCCATCGGCAAGAAGATCATTTCTGCCGGAAAAAACCACAGGGATCCCGAATTTTTGAATGGCAGTTTGAATGACTCGAAGTTGTTTTTCTAAATCATAATCTGCTTGGGGCATAATAAATGTGAAATTCAGATTCCCCAAATCGTGATAGACCGCGCCACCTCCGGACAAACGGCGGGCAAGATAGCCGCCTTCCTGCGCAAGAAGTTCCGTGCGGCATTCCACCCAGGCGTTTTGATTTCTACCGATAACAACGGTATTTTTGTTTTGCCATAAATACAGGATGCAGGTGCCATTGGACACGGTGTTCAATAGTTCTTCTTCCAAAGCAAGATTCCAATATGGATTGAAAATGCTACTTTGTATAACTTTTAATTCAGATATCATAGTTAAACTCCTTTTTAATATTATATAGTGCATCAAATGCCGCGTCAATGTTTTTTAAAAAAATCATTGACAAAAACCGTTAAAATATGTTATAAGAATGTTAAAATCATTTCCTTATAACACGGGAGGCAATTATGTATAATATTCGCCAGGAAAATATGAAGGATTACATTGAAAAGCAGAATGTAGTATCGATCCGTGAACTCCAGGCGCTTTTTCCGGATGTTTCGTTAATGACGATCCACAGAGACTTAGATGCACTTGAAAATGCAGGTGTTGTGGTGAAATTCCGCGGTGGCGCAAAATCGGTCCGCCATAAAGGTGACTTGGAGTTTAACGTCCGCATGAACGCAAACAATGCAGGCAAGGAGATCATTGCCCAAAAAGCCCTGGCTTTGATCCAACCCCATACATCCATCTTTTTGGACGCCAGTACGACCAATTTGGCATTGGCGCGGATTATGCCGGATATTAACATTAATGTTTTTACCACCGGTCCAAATATCGCAATTGAACTGTGCCGCCTGCAAAATCCCACAGTTACACTCTGCTGTGGCACGCTGAATCGCAAGAATCTCGCTGTGTCCGGTCAGAACACATTGGAAATGCTGGATAAGATCAATATTGACTTGGCTTTCATCGGTGTTTCCGGTTGTAGCATTGATGCAGGTTTTACATGCGGAACGGAAAATGATATGCTTGTAAAACGGAAAGTGATACAGAAAGCGAGAACCAGTGTTCTGATGTGCGGCAAAGAAAAATTGCGCTGCTTAATGCCCTATACATTCGCAACTTTTGAGGACGCGGATTATCTGATTTTTGATGAAGCATTACCGGATAAATTCCTCGCTGCCGCTAACGATGCGAAAGTAAAGTATTTATAAATATATGCAGGTTGCCGATTTGTTCGACAACCTGCTATTTTTATAAAATAAGTATTGACTTAAGGTGTTACAATAAGTTATAATTAACATGCTATAACAAATAATAAGGAGGCAAAATAATGGCAAATGCAGTCATTATGCCCAAGGCCGGTATTACAGTTGAAAGTTGTATTATTGGTCAGTGGCTGAAGAATGTCGGCGATCAGGTCAAAATCGGCGATATTCTGTTTACCTACGAAACGGATAAAGCAAGTTTTGAGTGCGAATCCACAGCGGAAGGCGAACTGCTTGAAATCTTCTTTGAAGAGGGCGACGAAGTTCCTTGCCTGGTAAATGTTTGTGCGATTGGCAAAGCAGGTGAGGATGTTTCCGCTTTGAAGGGCGGCAGCGCCGCATCTGCAGAAGAAGCACCTGCAGCATCTGCACCTGCTGCAGCCGCAGCGCCTGCCAGCGTTGCATGCAACACAAAGGCGTCTGCGGTGATTATGCCCAAGGCCGGTATCACTGTGGAAAGTTGCATCATTGGTGAGTGGCTGAAGGCCGTTGGCGACCAGGTTAAGGTTGGCGACATTCTGTTTACTTATGAAACCGACAAGGCTTCCTTCGAGTGTGAATCCACTGCTGAAGGCGAATTGCTTGCTATTTTCTTTGAAGAAGGCGACGAAGTGCCTTGTATGGAAAATGTCTGTGCGGTTGGCCCGCACGGTGAGCCGACAGATTGCCTGAAACCCGGCGCAGCACCTATGGTCGTTGAGGAGGCTGCACCTGCTGCAGTTTCTGAGACTGCCGCACCTGCTGCTGTTGCAGAAGTGAAGCCCGGCGCTCCCGTCTCTCCCAGAGCGGCAAAACTGGCGAAAGCATATGGTGTTGATGCCGCTATGGCTGCCGGTACCGGTCCGAATGGCCGTATCATCGAGCGCGATGTTATGAAATTGGTTCAAAATGGCGTCCCTGCTGCCGCTAAGGCTGCTGTTGCAGACGGTCCTGCTTATGAAGATGTGAAGTTCAGCGGTATCCGCCGCGCGATCAGCAAGTCTATGCACACATCTTTGTCCACAATGGCTCAGTTGACCCACACCACATCCTTTGATGCAACCAACATTCTTGCTTACCGCAAGATGCTGAAGGCTGCCGGTGACGAGTATGCAGGCATCACCATTGGTGACATCATTCTGTATGCGGTTTCCCGTACACTGTTGAATCATCCGGATCTGAATGCCAATATGCTGGACGACAATTCCATTCGTCTGTTTAAGCATGTAAACCTGGGCGTTGCTGTGGATACACCCCGCGGCTTAATGGTTCCCACCATTTTTGGCGCTGACCAGATGAGCCTGCTGGAGATCTCCAAGGCTGTGAAGGAACTTGCTGCCGAGTGCCGTGACGGCGCGATCAATCCCGACAAACTGTCCGGCGGTAGTTTCACAGTTTCCAACCTTGGCAATATGGGCGTTGAGTCCTTTACACCTGTTATCAATCCTCCTCAGACTGGTATTCTCGGCGTCTGCGGAACAATTGACCGCGTTCGCAAGGGCGCAGACGGCTCTATTCAGATCTATCCTGCAATGGGCTTGTCTCTGACCTACGACCACCGCGCAGTGGACGGTACTCCTGCTGCTAAGTTCCAGAAGGAACTGTGCAGCAACCTGGAGAACTTCACCACACTGCTGGCTAAGTAATGAAAGGGGGAACGGATTATGCCTAAGAATTTATTTGTGGATCCCAATGAGGTCCGCGCACCGGGTAAGGTTACATTTAATGACATTCCCGTGAACCAGTACAATAAGACCATTCAGGAGGAATTGGACTCCGGTAAGTTCACCAAGGAAGACCTGGTTCGTATCTTCCGTGATATGACCATCCTGCGTGAATTTGAAACCATGCTGAACCTGATCAAGACTCAGGGTTCTTATAATGGAATCGATCATACATATCCTGGTCCTGCTCACTTGTCCACCGGTCAGGAATCTGCCTGTGTTGGTCAGGCATACCTGCTGGATGAAAACGACTTTGCCTTTGGTTCTCACCGTAGCCACTCTGAAATTTTGGCTAAGGCTCTGTCCACCATCAACAAGATGAGCGACGAGCAACTGATGGCTGTTATGGAAGGCTTCCTGGACGGTAAGTGCCTGGAAGCAACCAAGAAATTGGGCGAGACTAAGGATGTTAAGGAATTGGCTATCCGCTTTATCCTTTACGGTACTTTGGCAGAGATTTTTGCTCGTGAGACCGGTTTCCACATGGGTATGGGCGGTTCTATGCACGCATTCTTCCTGCCCTTTGGTATTTATCCCAACAACGCGATCGTCGGCGGTTCCGGCACGATCTCTACCGGTTCTGCGCTTTACAAGAAGATCAACAACAAAAAGGGTATCTGCATTTGCAACATTGGTGATGCCTCTATGTCCCGCGGTCCTGTATGGGAAGCAATGAACTTTGCTGCCATGGACCAGTACAAGACACTTTGGGAATCCCACAATGATGGTATGCCCATCTTGTACAATACCTTCAACAACTCCTACGGTATGGGCGACCAGACCCGTGGCGAGACTATGGGTCAAGGCTGTATGTCCCGGATCGCTTCCGGTATCAGCCCCACCCAGTTCTATGCAGAAACTGTTGACGGCTTCAATCCCTTGGCTGTTATCGATGCTATGGAGCGGAAACTGGAATTGCTTCGTAACGGCAAAGGCCCCGTTATGCTGGAAACCATTACTTACCGTTTCTCCGGTCACTCTGTTTCCGACCAGAATGCATACCGCACCAAGGAAGAGATCGACGCATGGAAGGAAGTTGACCCCATCCTCACTTATCCTGCCAAGTTGATCGAAGCAGGTGTTACCACCCAGGAAGAAGTGGACGCCATCTTGAAGGAAACTTCCGAGCGTATGACTATGATC
>JAZQBF010000091.1:0-15106 GCA_045545615.1 Faecousia sp. | reverse complement strand
TCATTTTGTGCCATCATCTATGACACAGGAATCTTATGATGCCTGCTGCGCTGATAAGCAATTGCTGCTTGTGGAAAAAGCCGGTCACGGCGTCAGTTTTCTGCAGGATAAAAAACATTACGCCGCAATGATCATCGATTTTTTGAACACAATTATTCCCTAGGCTGAGAGTATACGAACCAAATCAGCCTCTCAGCAGCCCTTTTTGCTGCTTTTTGCCTTATCTTCCTTGCCTTGCGCCAGCAAGGCGTCGTCATCTGCGACAAAAATAAATCAAAAATTACTTGCTGAGAGGTGCTTGGCAGTTTTCAGCCGCTTGCGTATTTCAAGGCGTAGAGAATGACGCAGACAGTACTTTGTGTATTATCAAGGGATTTTCTGATGCGTTGGGAAATGCGGACGACTGAAAACCTGGTTTGGTTCGAATCCTCTTAGCCTAAGGAGAGAAAAATATGAATACGATTTCCGTGAAAAAATTGAAAGAAAATGCCATTTTGCCTACCTACGGTTCTGCCGAGGCGGCAGGGGCAGACTTGTATGCCTGCCTGGAAACGGATATTACCATTGCCCCCGGGGCATCGGCATTTGTGCCTACCGGTTTGGCTATGGAGATCCCCAAGGGTTGCGCAGGTCTTATTTATGCCCGCAGCGGTCTTGCCTGCAAGCGAGGACTTGCGCCTGCCAACAAAGTTGGCGTGGTAGACAGCGACTACCGGGGAGAGTTTATGGTAGTGCTCCATAACCACGGCGCAGAACCCCAAACCGTCAGCCACGGCGAGCGGATCGCCCAGTTGGTGATCACCCCCGTTTTGACACCTGCCTACGAAGAAGTGGCGGAACTTTCCGATACTGCCAGAGCAGGTGGCGGCTTTGGTTCTACGGGCAAGTAAAAAATCCCAAAAAACTCTTTACAATGAAAAAAATTCTATTATAATTGATATTGTCGAGGAAATCGGCACATTTCGTATAGCGTCAATTGGACGCGGTGTTCTTAGAGAGATCAAGGAGTTATTTATGGAAATACTTAGCGGAATAATTATGCTTTTAGGCGGCCTGGCTATGTTCCTTTACGGCATCGAGGTTATGGGCGATGGCTTGAAGAACAGTTCCGGCGAAGCGCTGAAACGGGTGCTGGAAAAAGTTACCGGCAATGTGGTCATCGGCGTTCTTACCGGTGCATTGGTCACTGCGGTGATCCAAAGTTCCACGGCTACCATCGTGCTGACCGTTGCGTTGATCGGCGCAGGCATTTTGAACCTGAAGCAAGCAGTGTCTATCGTTATGGGCGCCAACATCGGTACGACCATTACTGCGCAGATCATTCGCCTGGGCTCTATCGAAGCCGGTAACAACTGGTTCTTGTGGCTGTTCGATACCGATACCTTAGCACCGGTTGCGTTGGTGATCGGCATTATTCTGGTAATGTTTATCAAAACCAAAACATCCAAATCCATTGGCGATATTTGTATTGGTTTTGGCGTGCTGTTTGTAGGTCTGGATCTGATGACCTCCGGTATCAAGCCGCTGATCGGCACATCCGTTTTTGAGTCTTTCCTGACATTCCTTACCAATCCTATTTTTGGAATCCTTTTTGGCCTGGTGTTGACCGTGATCGTCCAGAGTTCTTCCGCAACTGTCGGTATGCTCCAAACGGTTGCGGCGGCAACAGCGGCAGCAGCGGCGACAGATCCCAACGCCGTGGTGATCACGTTCTCTATGGCGTATCCCATTATTATGGGTATCAATCTGGGTACTTGTGTTACCACCGCTATGGTCTGCTCCATTGGCTCTTCCAAGGACGCAAAGCGTACCGGCGTTGTGCATATCGTGTTTAACACCATCGGCACGATCTTGTTTATGATCGTTATGACAGTGATGGAGAGAATGTCCGTATTTGGCGCAGAGTTCTGGACCGCCACCGTAGACAGCGGCGGAATCGCAAACTTCCAGACGATCTTCAACTTGGCTACCGCTGTTGTGCTGATCCCCTTTACCGGTCAGTTGGTAAAACTGTCTATGCTGTTTGTCAAGGAAGACAAGGAAAAACCTGCCGCCCATCCGGAATTGCGAACTCTGGACGACAAACTTTATATCTCTCCTGCAGTGGCTGTGTCTGAAGCCACCAGATCCGTTGCGGCAATGGGTCGCCTGGCACTTACCAACTTTAATCGCGGTGTTGCCCAACTGATGCAGTATGATGATACGCAGTTGGCGGTCATCGACGAGGATGAGGAGGAACTGGATCAATTTGCAGACAGCGCAGACCGCTTCCTCATTGGTCTTTCCAAGGTTGTAGAAACCGACGCCGATGACAAGCAAGTGGATATGCTGATGCAGTCTGTTCCCAACTTCGAGCGTATCGGTGACTATGCCACCAACATGGTGGAACTTGCCCAGCGCCTCCGGGAAGAGAAGACCGAATTCTCTGAATCTGCCAAGCAGGAACTGGAAATCATTACCGGCGCAGTTAGCGAGATCCTGGAGATCACGGTCAATGCCTTTGCCAATAACGATAATCACTCTGCTAAGGCGATCGAGCCTCTGGAAGAGGTTATTGATGATATGGTTATGATCCTGCGGGATAAGCATACCAAGCGCTTAAAGAGTGGCGCTTGCTCTGTGGGCAGCGGCCTGGTGTTTATGGAAGCCCTTACTTATCTGGAGCGCGCTTCTGACCAGTGTTCTTCCATCGCGGTTATGATGCTGGCTCGTGAAAACGATGCGATTTTGCAGAACCATTACGAGTATCTCAGAGCCATCCACGCCGGCAACGATGCTGCTTATACAGCAGAAAAAGACCGGCGCCGGGAGCAGTATATTACACCCCTGAAAGCAATTAAATAAGCAAAGAAATCTCCGGTACAATTTGTACCGGAGATTTTTATTATCAATAGAACAGCAGATCGGAGTATGTGGGGTAGGGCCAGTAGGATTTGTCAGTCAGTTGCTCCAGAACATCTGCCTCGCTCCTCAGCGCCGCCATATCCGGAACGATCACATCGTTGTAGTACATAGATGCGGTTTCCGGATCGGCAGGTACATTCATAAGATCCTGACGCAATTTCTCACAAATCGTATAAGCGCCGTCCGCAGCGGCAGAAAGTTTTTGTATCAGACCCATTTCTGCTGCACAGGATGCGCCAATTGCCTTTTTGGCGATCACCGTTTCACAAAGGGTTTTGTTGTAAGCGGTGGCTGCAGGCAGGATCTGCTGGGTCACCATATCCACACTGGTCCGCGCTTCGATATTCACGATCTTGCGGTAGGAATCCAGATAAATGGCATACCGTGCGTGGAACTCTGCCTCGGTGAAAATGCCGTGGCTTGTAACCAGGTCAATGTTTTTCTGGGTGTAGTAAGCAGGCAGGCATACAGCGGTGGATGCCAAATTGCTAAGTCCACGGCGTGCGGCTTCCTGTCTCCATTCTTCTGAATAACTGTTGCCGTTAAAGATGATCCGCTGATGGTCGGTAAAGACACGGCAAACCAGATCGTGGAGAGCGCCATCAAAATCTGCTGCATTTTCCAATTCGTCAGCAAATTGCCGCAGTTCCTCAGCCATAATGGTGTTGATGGCGATGTTCGGCTCAGCGATGGACTGGGAAGAACCCAGCATACGCAGTTCAAACTTGTTGCCGGTAAATGCCAGAGGCGATGTGCGGTTGCGGTCTGTGGTGTCCTTGGGAATGGCGGGGAGAACGTCCACACCTATGCGCAGGACATTTTTTTCCGGGTCGGCATAGTTTGTATTGTTGATAATAGAATCCACGACTGCCGTCAGTTCATCTCCCAGGAAGATGGATACGATCGCAGGGGGTGCTTCGTTAGCGCCCAAACGGTGGTCGTTGCCGGCAGAGGCGATGGTGCAGCGCAGGAAATCCTGGTATTCGTCAATGCCCTTGATGAAGGCGGCCAAAAACAGCAGGAACTGGGCGTTCTGCCGTGGTGTCTTGCCGGGGCTAAAGAGATTGCGTCCGGAGTCGGTAGCCAAAGACCAGTTGTTGTGCTTGCCGGAGCCGTTAACACCGGCAAAAGGCTTTTCGTGAAGCAGGCACACCAGATTATGCTTGGCGGCGCACTTCTTCATAATTTCCATAATCAACTGGTTTGCATCGCAGGCGCTGTTGGCGCTGGAGTAGATGGGCGCCAGTTCGTGCTGGCAGGGAGCGCCTTCGTTGTGCTTGGTCTTGGACAGAATGCCCAAGCGCCACAACTGCTCATCCAGATCTTTCATAAACTTGGACACACGGGTGCGGATGGTGCCAAAATAGTGGTCTCCCAATTCCTGACCCTTGGGGGCAGGCGCACCAAAGAGTGTCCGTCCCGTAAGCCGCAGATCTTCCCGCTGGGCGTACAGATCCTTGGGCAGCAGAAAATATTCTTGCTCCGCGCCAACAGAGGGAAGAACCTGCTTGGTTTCGTTATCACCAAAGAGCCGCAGAATACGGACAGCCTCCCGGGACACTTCGTCAATGGAACGCAAAAGGGGCGTCTTCTTATCCAATGCCTCTCCGGTGTAAGAGAAGAAACAGGTGGGTATGTACAAACTGCCGTCCTTCACAAAAGCGAAAGCGGTGGGATCCCAGGCGGTGTAGCCTCTTGCTTCGAAGGTGGCGCGCAATCCGCCGGAGGGGAAGGAGGAGGCATCCGGTTCACCGCGAACCAACTCCTTGCCGGAAAATTCCATAATCACATTGCCGTCGCCGGTAGGGGTGATAAAAGAATCGTGCTTTTCGGCGGTGATGCCGGTCATAGGCTGGAACCAGTGCGTATAATGGGTTGCACCCTTTTCGGTGGCCCAGTTTTTCATTTCTTCTGCGATCTCGTTGGCAACATCCAAAGTCAGAGGCGAGCCGCTTTCGATGCATTGTTTCCAGGAAACATAAATTTCCGGGCGCAGCCGTTGTTTCATGGTGGACTCATTAAAAACATCACAACCAAAAATCTCAGGCACATTCATAATTTTTGCCATATACGCAAATTCCTTTCTTTGGATAATACTTACTAACAATTCTATGATAAACTGGGAAGAAATGCAAGCAATAATTATGCTCAAAAAATCAAAAACAATGTTTTTGCTGTTGTGCAAAGACACCAAACTTTCATTTTGCATAAATAAGGACGCAAAACTTGCAAAAAATGGTGTTGCTTTTTCTTGTAAAAGGGTATATAATAACCCCAATTGATGCTTTGAAAAAATGGAAAGGAAGAGGGAAATGCAGCCATATTCCAGTAAAAACACCGCCGAATTGGAACAAGAACTCCAAAAAGTACGGGCAGATTATGAAAAATGCAAAATGCAAGGTTTGCAGTTAAATATTGCAAGAGGTAAACCTTCTAAGGCACAACTGGATGTTGTAAGCGATATTTTGGGCACCATCCGTGATGGATCGGCGTGTATTGTTGACGGTGTCGATACCCGTAACTACGGCGAATTGGCAGGCCTTCAGTGCGCAAGAGTCTATTGGGCAGATATTCTGGGATGCAAGCCGGAGCAGACTTTCTGCGGCGGTTCTTCCAGCCTGAACTTAATGTTTGATGTGATCTCCCGGGCATACACCCATGGTCTTCTCCACTCTAAACAGCCCTGGTGCAAGGAAGAAAAGGTAAAGTTTCTTTGCCCAAGTCCCGGCTATGACCGGCATTTCCGTGTAACAGAGTTTTTTGGCGCAGAACTGATCACCGTACCTATGACTCCGGAAGGTCCGGATATGGATATGGTGGAAGAACTGGTGAAAGATCCCCAGGTAAAGGGCATCTGGTGCATTCCCAAATATTCCAATCCCGAAGGCATCATCTATTCAAATGAAACTGTAAACCGTATTGCCGCATTGAAACCGGCTGCTCCGGACTTTATTGTAATGTGGGATAATGCATACTGCATTCACGAATTTGAAGGCGAGTATGTGGAATTCCCGGACATTATCAGCGCCTGCGAAAAGGCGGGTAACCCGGATATGGTTATGGAATTTGCATCCACTTCCAAAATCACTTTCTCCGGCGGCGGTATTTCTGTTATGGCGGCATCCGAGGCGAATATCGCCTATTTTACAAAACTGTTTTCTGTGCAGATGATCTCCTATGACAAGGTCAATCAACTGCGCCATGTGAAGTATTTGCGCAACAAAGCCCACACCATTGAGGTGATGAAACGCCACGCGCAAATTATGCGTCCCAAATTCCAGACAGTTTCGGATGCCCTGGAAAAGGAGATCAAACCCCTGGGATTCGCCCAGTGGAACAGACCCAAGGGCGGCTATTTTATCAGCCTGAATACCATGCCTGGCACAGCCAAGCGGGCACTGGCATTGTGTAAAGAGGCAGGCCTTGAAATGACCCCTGCCGGTGCAACCTTCCCCTATGGTATCGACCCTAATGACAGCAATATCCGCATCGCGCCCAGCCTGCCACCGGTGGCAGAACTGGAGATCGCAGTATCGGTGTTCTGTACCTGCCTGAAACTGGCAGCATTGGAAAAACTGTTATCCAAATAATAAAAACTCCGTTGACAGATCCGTCAACGGAGTTTTCTTTGCTATTTTTATTTAACATCCAAGCCGCCGAAAATGCAGAAACTTTTAATGTAAATGGTGTGTTGGTTGTCAATACGGTTGTTCTTCTTTTTGTCCTCTGCGCCACCAAAGATCGCCGTGGTGTACAGTTTTACATTTACATTGTCGGGAACGAAAATATCGATTCCGCCAAATGCCACCCGGGCGTTGATCACGCAGTCGCTTTCAATGATGGCAGAGCGCAGATCACAGGTGATGCCACCAAAGACGGCATTGAATTCCGCGCCGCCAAACTGCTGACCCATATAATCCAGATTTACACCGGAGAATACGGCAGTTCCGTTTTTCAGAACCGTGCCTTTTTCCTGTAGTTTTTTCAGCGCGTCTTCGCTTTTCTTTTTAAAGATGCCGGAGAGGATCAACCGGATGCCGATGATCACAATAACCAGCGGGACAGCCAGTTTCCACAACAGGGCAAAACTGATCACATCCTGGCAGCCCAGCAAAAGGAGACCGCCAACCAAAATGCCGATGAGATTGTCTGTTTTGTCCGAATCGTTAAACAGACCGATAAAGCAGGGAATGATGATAAACAATGTCCACCAGCCATCAAAGAAAAGATTGATGTTGGCAATTTCAAAGGCATTGAGGGCGTATACGACGCCTGCGGCAACGAATACGAGTCCCCACAGAATTCTGCTGTATTTTTTCATTCCAATCCCTCCTTGCTTATTTGTTATGACCGAATACTACATTGGGGTCGCTAAATTCTTTGATATGCTGTTCATATGCGGCAATGGCATCTTCCCGGAATGCAGCGGTTGCCTTTTCACCGGTAAGACCCATAAAATATTCACAAAACAGCGGATTCAGAGGCAAAATAGGGCCTAAGATCTGGGTGCAAATAAGGTTGTTTTTGCGAACACCTTCCAATTTGCTCTCCCGGTTAATGCCATCACCACGGATGCACTTGACAAAATAGTTTTGGCTGTTGTCGCCGTACAGAAAACTGAACTGGGAACGGAATCCAACGATCTTCATATCTGCAAATTCGCCCAAAACCTTGCCGTTGTACCGGTCAAAAAGGTTGGTGCGGACATCCAGATCAATCAGACCGAGACCGTCTTTTTGGATATTCTCTGTCACATAGTCGATCTTTTTGCAGAAGATCTCGCCGGCATTACCGGTAGCAAGAATGGGGATGTTCGCCTCCACCAATTCTGCGATCCGACCTTTCAGGGGCATCAGTTTGTCGATGACCCGGCGCTGGATGTTTTCGCTCATTGCGCCAATGTAGATCATATCCGGGGTGTTTTCGGCAAAGTATGGTGTGTCGGTGAGGCTTGTGAAAATAAATTCTGCCTCCGGCATAGAAGACTGTAAATAGGTTACATTCTGCCCGTCACCAAAGAGGTTGCAGACCTCGCTGAATAAAACTTCAACTACCATGTTTACACCTCCCCGTTACCCAAGGCGGTGAGCGCGGCCTTTACAGCGGCGGCATCGCCGGGACGATACAGTTCGTGAAGAACGAAAATTTCTTTGCTTAAAGATGGGTCAAATAATTTCACAACAGAAGCGGAATCTTCGCAGACCTTGATCTTGCTGGGGTCTACACCTGCCAATTTTGCCCGAAGCAGATGGTCTAAATACCGGGGGCCGCCAAAGATCACCTGGTTGATAGAGGGATCTGCCAAAGCCTTGTAGTCGCAATCGTAGAGCCAGCAGGTGCTTTCTGAGTTGCCGATATTGTCGCCCACGTCGTCCACGAAGATCAGCGCAGCCTTGTTTTCGCCGGGGGCTTTTGCCACATAGTCATAGCACCGGGCGCAGGCAATGGGGTTCTGACCCTTTGCCATCAGCATTGTCACGTGCAGGTCGCCGGCAGTGAAGTCTTCAAAACGGGTCTTAACGATCTTGGAGCGGGAGAAACCCTTTGCGATCTGCTCACTGCTGAGACCCAATTCGTTTAATATTGCGATAGCGCCGCAGAAATTGTAGATGTTTACAATGTTGTCATTGATCAGATTGTAAGTCACTTCCACGCCTTTGCAAGAAACGGTGAATGTGTCGTTTTCCCGGTCGATGGAGGTTACGGTGTAATCCTTATCCGGATTCTGCAGACCGCAGCCGGGGCAGCGGAGTTTTCCAATGTGGTTGTAGCGAAGATACTCAGGCTCTAAAAGCGCGCCGCATTCCGGGCAGTATACAATGTCCCGAATGTGCTGGGGAATCAACTGCGCAGGCTTTTCCGCATCCAGACCGAAGAACACTTTTTCCTGACCGCGGCTGCCCAAGGTAGCGGCGATCAGATCGTCGCCGTTTAAGATCAGTTTGGTGCTCTGAGGCAATGCCTTATCCACAACATAACTGATAAACTCTGTGTGGGCATTCCGCTTCAAAGAGTCGCGCATAAGGTTGTTGCATACCAGATAATCCGGCTTCAAACCGGGATAGATCAGCAGGGAACTGCGCTCGTCCACTTCCAAAATGGCAATATCCTTTTTGGGTTTGCCAAATACGGTGGTATCGGCAACCAAAGCGGAGATCACACCTGCCTGCACGTTGGAACCGAAACTGTTGTTAGTAACAGAGTAGCCGTTTTCAGTAAGAATGGCAGTCAGCAGGTTGCTTACGGTGGTTTTGCCGTTTGTACCGGTTACAGCAACTACGGTCTTGGGGGGCGTGAGGTGGGCAAGAAAATCTTTGCACAGTTTTATTGCGATCTTGCCGGGCAAATAGGTAGCATTTCTGCCTAACACTTTCATAAGACATTGGGCTGCTTTTGCTGCCCACAGGGCAATGAAATATTGTATCTTTTTCATTACGTGCTCTTCCTTTTTCTTTCAAATGAAACAGGGCAGTCGCAGATGCGGCTGCCCTGCGGATATTACAGGATCTCTTTAAGGGATTTTTTGATGATCTGCAGACCTTCCAGCAGAACCTCGTCTTCAATGACCAGAGGCGGCATCAGTTTCAAAACACTGTTGTCGCGACCGACCCGTTCAATGATCAAACCGTTCCGGAAGCAGGCACTGATTGCGGGTTTCGTCATATCTGTGCCAAAAGCAGAAAGATCGATACCCCAAATAAGGCCGATGCCGCGAACGGCGATACGGCTGTCAAGAGGCAGGATCTCATCTTCCAGGAATTTCCGGACGATCTCGCCTTTGCGCTTGACTTCGTTGGCAAGATCCAGTTCTGCAAAAAGTTCGAGACCGGCTTTGCCGGCGATCAGCGCCAACTGGTTGCCACGGAAAGTGCCGGTGTGCTGACCCGGTTCCCAAACATCCAGTTCGGGCTTGAACAGCACAAGCGCCATGGGCATACCGCAGCCGCCAATGGACTTGGAAATGGTTACGATATCCGGAACAATGTTTGCGCGCTCGAAGGAGAAGAAACTGCCGGCTCTGCCGCAGCCCACTTGAATATCATCCACAACCAGCAAAATGTCGTGACGGTCGCACAGATCCCGCAGGCGCTGGAGCCATTGGGCGTCAAATACGTTGATACCGCCGTCTGCCTGCACAGTCTCCAAAACAATGGCGGCAGGCTTTTCAACGCCGGAGTGGTCGTCAGTCAGCAGGCGTTCCATATAGGTAATGGTGTCCAACTCCGGGAACATACCGGGAGCGGGAATGTGGGTCACGTTGGCAAGGGTCTGACCTGCGCCCTCCCGGGAGCAAGCGTCGGTGGTCAATGCCAGAGCACCCAAGGTCATACCGTGGAAAGCGCCCATAAAGGCAAAGATATTCTGCCGCTTTTTTGCCCGGCGCGCCAACTTAATGGCAGCCTCAACAGCATTGGTGCCGGTAGGTCCTGCAAACTGGATCTTGTAGTCAAGATTTCGGGGTTTTAAGATCATTTCCTGGAAAGTTTCCAAAAAAGCGCGCTTGGGCGCGGTGTACATATCCATGGAGTGCACGATGCCGTCAGACTGCAAGTAGGCGATCATCTGCTGGTTGATCTTATCCGGGTTATGACCGTAGTTCAGCGCGCCTGCGCCGGCAAAAAAGTCGATATATTCTTTGCCGTTCTCGTCTGTCATAACAGAGCCTTTTGCCTTGGTAAAAACGGTAGGGAAACTGCGGCAATAAGAACGGACATTGGATTCCAAGTTTTCAAAAATAGTGGTATTCATTATTATTTAGTCCACCTCGGTATTTTATGATTTTTCTATGGAAAGTATATCATAGAACATGGGCAAAATCAATAGACCGGCAGGTAGAAATGTAAAAAATAGGGGAATAAAAGGAAGCCGAAAAAGATATTGACAAATGATAATGCGTAGTATATAATGTTTAGGCGCTTGCGAGAGTGTTGGAATGGTAGACAAGCACGTTTGAGGTGCGTGTGGTTACGCCGTGTGGGTTCGAGTCCCATCTCTCGCACCAAAAAAGAGGCAGCCCAGCGGGCTGCCTCTTTTTTTGGTGCTTTAGAAGAGATGGGACTCGAATAATCTAAATGCAACGCGGATGAGCGTTGCCGTCGCCGCTCCGTCGGCGACGAACATTTATTTTCGCCACAGGCGAAAATGCAAACGAGTCCCACACTCGCACGGCAGCCCAGCGGGCTGCCTCTTTTTTGGTGCTTACAGAGAGATGGGACTCGAATAATCTGAATGCAACAGTCCGGTAATTGCGTTTGCATAAAGTCTATGTTATGCACCCTAAGAAGAAGGTAATTGTGAACATAGGGTAATTATGGTATCTTTAATGTGTATTTGTATTCTTAGTATCCTTTACCCGGAAGATTCTTTAGAAAAGGATTGATTGCATTATGAAGAAAATGAGAAACGTATTATTATCGGCACTTGTGGCTGTTATGGCGCTGACTTTTATTGCGCCGGTTAGTTTTGCAGTAGATGCCAATACCGGACTGAAATTTGCATCTGCCGACCCTGCTTATGTGTCTGTAGGCGCAGGCACGACAGTATTGCCCCAGACTTTTGAGGCAACGGTTTCTTTCCCTGCAAATACATCTGCCACTACTCGTGGCGGCGTGATTTTGGGATGCTATGAAACTTCCGGAGTTGCTTGCTTTAATTTTGAAATCAAGACCAACGGCAATCCCCGCGTTTATATCGTAGACAACGGCGAAACAAAGACTACATACGATGCGACTTTTACAGGTGTAAATGTTTATACCGGCAATCCGGTTCATATTGCCATCACCTTCGACAGCATCAATTCTAAATGGTACTGCTTTGTTGACGGCGTGTTAAAGCAGACCATTGATCAAGAAGCCCCCGCTGTTTTTGAACTGAATAAAACATTGTGCCTGGGTGGTGATCTGCGCACCGGTAATGCCCAGTATTTTAAGGGAACGATCCATAATATAGCGTTCTACTCAGATGTCCGTACTGCGCAGGAAATCGCATCTGATGCAAATGGCACCGTTGATACAAACGGTCTGACTCACTACTATGATCTGTCCGGCATTACCGCCGGCGATATGCCTGCATATATTGCTTCTCCCAACGGTAAGGGTCCCAACTTCCAAAAGGGCAGACCCGGTGAAGATCCTGCCTGGTGGATCTATGACAAAGAACCGGTCACCGACTATGCCTATTCCTTCGCCATCGTCGGCGATCCGCAGATTATGAATCTGAATCAACCGGAAAAAATGGCGGCAATGTACCAGTGGATCGCTGACAATAAAGAAGCAAAGAATATCCAGTATTGCCTGACCATGGGCGATCTCACTGACGACAATACCAAGGCGGAATACGACCGCATTGAAGACTCCTTTAAGAAACTGGATGCTGTAGGTCTGCCCTATGCCTTTGTCCGGGGCAATCACGATAAAGAAGCCAATTTTGATACATATATTACCTACGCGGAACACGGAAACAAGGTTGCAGAAAGCGGTTCTTTTGATGGTACAATGAAAAACACCTGGCAAAAACTGACCGTTGGCAAGGTAAAGTACCTGTTTATCAATGTGGACTATCAAAATACTTTTGCAGACCTTGTGCCCATCAGCGAATTTATCGCCCGGAACAGGGACTATAATGTTATTGTTTCTACCCATGTGTATATGGGTAACAACGGTAAACTACTGCAGGATATGCGCTGGGAACAGACTGATAACAACGAGTATGCCGGCGCTGATCTTTGGGATCAGTTGGTGAGCAAGCACGATAATATTGTACTGATGCTCTGCGGTCACGCCCCCTCAGCAAAAATTGTTCGCAGAACCACCCCAAATATCAACGGCGTTGAGATCCCCCAGATCCTTGTGGATTGTCAGGACGAAGATGAAAAACTGGGCGGTCTGGGAATGGTTGCTATGTTCTATTTCTCCGAAGACGGCTCCAAACTGCAGGTGGAGCATTACTCTGTAGACCGGAAGGCTTACTACCGTGCAGAGAGCCAGTTTAGTATGGAACTGAATACCGTCAATGCAGACGGCACAGTAAATACTGTGAAACTCGCCGCGCCCAGTTATGACAAACTTTATGAATTTGGTCGTTCCACGGTTAGAAATACCAGCGGCGCACTTTCCAATATCGGCACACCTGCAAAGATACTTCCTATGCTTACAAGTGAGTATGATGCAGGATACCGAAACACAAAGATCGAGGCATATCACAGCGGGTTCAGCACCAAGTCGGCAGCTTTTAATATCAGCACCGATCGTTTGCTGATGGGCTATACTGCCTATGCCAAGGCTGATCCCAAGTGGGTGGCGATCCGCCTGCGGGCGCCCGGCGCAGGCACTTATGAGGTAAGTATCACCAGCGATGTGGTTTCTTCCTCCGATAAGCGCACAGGCGCACCTATGAATGCCTATCTGATTCCTGCCAGCCGGTTGCCTGCAAATCCCACAACCGACGATTACGCTGCTTTGCGTACAGACACCAATAAGATCGGCTACTACGCATTTGGCACCGGTAATGTTACCGGTAACTATGGTATCCATACGTTGGGTGAAGGCGATTATATCCTGATCCTGGAAGGCGCTGCTACAGTTGACACTGCTAAACACGCCAATAACTTCTACATCAAGAACCTGGAATTGAAAGCGGTCGTGGCTTCTATTGGAACCAACTACTACACCTCTTTGAATGCTGCATTTGAAGCAGCTCAGGTCAATGATACCGTAAAACTGGAACGGCCCTATGTGGGTGCGCTGGATGTGCCTGCCGGCGTTTCTTTAGATCTGAACGGTAATCGTTGTACCGCTACGGAATATACAGCAACAAACAATGCAGAATATATCATCGACTCCAAGGGTAACGGTATTTTGGATGTGCAGAGCAAGCAACTCTTTGGCGCTAACAACGGCTATCTACCTTTGTATAACGTCGCCAAAAAAGGCTACAGTCTCCATAAATATAATATGAATGTCCCGGCTGACGATTATGTTGTCTTAGAGGAAAAAACCCGCTTCTGGTTCTACATCAGTTTTGAAGATAAGGCAGTTTACGATCTGATCGCAGCCGGCGATACCGGCTTGGGCTTCGGCGTAAATCTGGCTTGGGGCGAAAAACTTCTGGATGTTGCCTTCGATGACGATTTGGCCACTCGTTGGGCTGTTGCCGCGAAGAACAACGAGAATGTCTGGCTCTACGTGGATATCGCCGGTCTGTCCGCTTTGGGCGATGAGACACTTTTCATCACACCAACTATCGAACTGGACGGTCATACCTACGAACTGACCAATGGTACAGTTTCTTATACCATCGAGTAAGAAACCATACGAAAACAAAAATGCTCCTGGATTGAATTCCGGGAGCGTTTTTTTATGAAAAACCGAAAAAATAAGCAAAACTTCAAAGAAAACCGTATTTATTTTCCGGACGCGATATGGTATAGTAAAGAAAAAACGAAAAGGGGATTTTGCTATGAAACGTTCCGAAGTCAACAAAGCGCTGAAAGAACTGGAGGCAATGTGCGAAAAGCACCATTGTTATCTGCCGCCCTTCTGCCATTTTACCCCTGAGCAGTGGCAGACGATTGGTCACGAATACGACGAGGTTCGTGACTGTATGCTGGGCTGGGACATTACCGACTACGGTATGGGTGATTTTGATAAAATGGGATTCTCTTTGATCACCATTCGCAACGGCAACCGGGCAATGGCGGACAAATATCCCAAGGTTTACGCCGAAAAACTGCTGTACTTAAAAGAGGGTCAGTATGCGCCTAACCATTTCCATTGGTTTAAAACCGAGGATATTATCAACCGGGGCGGCGGCAATGTGCTGATCCGGGTGTATAACAGCCTGCCCGACGAGGAGATCGACTACGAATCCGATGTTACTGTCCATACCGACGGCAGAACTTATACTGTGCCTGCCGGTACGCAGATCCGGCTGACACCCGGTGAAAGCATCCATGTTCAGCAGTATCTTTACCACGATTTTTCCGTAGAAGAGGGAACAGGACCCGTTCTTTTGGGCGAAGTCAGCCAGTGTAATGACGATAATACTGACAACCGTTTCCACCCGCCTATGGGTCGTTTCCCCACCATCGAAGAAGATGAGCCGCCCTACCGCTTGCTTTGCAACGAGTATCCGGAGGTAGCGGAATGATCGATGTGGTTGCATTGGGGGAATCCCTCATTGACTTTACCTGCGCATCCACCGA
>JAZQBF010000090.1:0-1623 GCA_045545615.1 Faecousia sp. | reverse complement strand
TGAAAGGCAGAGTTGTCTTTCCTAAGACCGCTTGGCCTCCGACTTATGGATGATATTCTGCACCAAGTGGGTCAACTCATGTTCTTCGGTTTTGACGGCTATGCCGTCAATGACCACGCCCGGGAGGCTATCGAAAAATACCACATGGGCAATGTGATCCTCTTCACCCGCAATTACCGGGATGCCAAGCAGTTTTATGAATTGATCCAGGAACTGCAGGCTCTTGCCATGGCGCATAACGGTAAGCCCCTGCTCATTGCCATCGATCAGGAAGGCGGCAGCGTGGTGCGTATGATGCACGATGCCACCTGGTTCCTTGGCCCCATGGCCATGCGGGTGGCAGGAGAGCCGGAACTGGCCTACCGGTTGGGTCAGGCTGTGGGTCAGGAAATGGCCGCCTTTGGATTAAATTTGAACCTTGCCCCGGTGGTGAATATGGCCACCAACCCCAACAGCCCCCATGCCGGCGCCCGTTGTTTTGGCGCCGACCCGGAGACTTGCGCTCCCTGGGCCATCCAGTATATCCGGGGCGTGCAGGAAAGCGTGTACGCCACCGCCAAGCATTTCCCCGGCATCGGCAACAGCAAGGTGGATCTGCACCTGGCTTTGGGCAGTAACGACCGGTCTTTGGAGCAACTGGAGCAGGTGGAACTGTCTCCTGCCCGGGTGGCGGTGGCTTCCGGTGTCAGCACCGTTATGACCAGCCATGAGATCTATTCTGCCATCGACGATCAGCCCTGCACCCTGAGCCACAAACTGCTGAATGACTACCTCCGGGACAAATACGGTTTCCAGGGCGCCATCATCAGCGACTGCATGCAAATGGGTGCGCTGTCCCGCACCATCCCTACGCCGGAGGCTTGCGTCCGGGCGGTGCAGGCCGGCGTGGATCTGCTGCTGGTGTGCCACACCCGGCAGGTACAGATTGATTCTACTTTGGCACTGGCAGAGGCGGTGAAGAACGGCACAATCTCTCAGGAGCGGCTGACCGACGCCTTGACCCGCATTGAAAAGATGAAGGCGGGGCTGAAATTCCCTGACCATTGTCCCGATACGGAAGCAGAATTTGCGGAAAATCGGGCACTAATGAAAATGGCCAGCGAAAAAGCCCTGACGGTGATGGGCAACGCGGATGCGCTGAAATGTGAAAAGGACGAAAAATTCCTGCTCCTTGCGCCGCCGCCGGTGGCGCTGACCTTGGTGGATGAGCAGATCGGCGAGGCCCATTTGGCCAAAACAGTGGGGGAGGCCTACCCCAATGCCAAGTGCATCGAGTATCCCATCCCCATGGATGATGGGCAGTTGGCTGATCTTTGTGCCGAAATGGAGCATTACGACAAGATCGTCATCGGCACATATAACGCCCACAACGAGCCCCAACAGCAGACGCTGCTGAAGAAGGCCAACGAATCGGGCAAGACGGTGGTGGGCATCGCCCTGCGGACACCCTTCGATGCCCGTTATTATGGCACTGCCACCGCTGTGCTGACCTATGAAGGCAACTACGCTTTCACCCTGTCCCAGGACGTGCCGGACTACTTCTCCATTGCCCAGGCTTTGAAGGCCCTCTCCCTGTTCAAAGGAACCGGGACCGCCTTCGGCGAGGGTTTCGATCTGCACAAG
>JAZQBF010000089.1:0-2679 GCA_045545615.1 Faecousia sp. | reverse complement strand
GGGAAATGGCGTTCTTTAAAATCGGATGCCACCGCCTTGTGGGTGGAGGTTGGCTGCGGTAAGGGTAAATTTACCGCGGAAACCGCCCAGGCAAACCCGGATGTGCTGATGATCGCCGTAGAGCGTTGCCGGGAGGCGATGGTGGTCGCCATGGAAAAGGCGAAGGAAATGGGCCTTAAAAATGTGTTCTATATCGATATGGATGTGGAAAAGATCCAGGAGATTTTTGCAGAGGAAGAGATCGACCGGTTGTTCATCAACTTCCCCGATCCCTGGCCCAGGAAGAAAAACGCCAAGCGGCGTCTGACCCACAGAGGCTTTTTGGATAAGTATTGCCGTGTGGTAAAAACCGGTGGCGAGTTCCATTTTAAGACGGATAATGCCCCCCTGTTCCAGTTCTCCGTAGAGGAATTTGCCGCTTGCGGGCTGGAAGTGAAAAATCTGACCCGGAATCTCCACGAAAACGGTATCGTGGGCATTATGACCGGCTATGAGGAGAAATTCCACGCTTTGGGCACACCCATCAACCGCTGTGAAGTGGTGTGCAAACCCTTTGTAATGCCCAAAGAAGAGAAAAAGGCGGTGGAAGAATGAACCAGGTCTTGCGCCAAATTCGTGAGCGGAAATCCGTGCGTGTCTATGAAGACCGTCCGGTGGAAGCAGATGTAAAGCGCGCAGTTTTGGAATCTGCCATCCAGGCGCCTACCGCAGGTAATATGGCGCTTTATACTATTTTGGACATCACTGACCCTGCCATCAAGGCGTCTTTGGCAAAAAGTTGCGACGATCAGCCTTTTATTGCAACTGCGCCTATGGTACTGATCTTCTGCGCGGACTACCGGCGGTGGTATGATGTGTTTTGCGACTATGTGGAAGAAGTCCGCAAGCCGGAAACGGGCGATCTGTTTTTGGCGCAGGCGGATGCTTTGATCGCAGCGCAGAATGCAGTGGTTGCGGCCCATTCTTTGGGTCTGGGCAGTTGCTATATCGGCGATATTACCGAGAATTTTGCGTATCATCAGAAACTTCTGAAACTGCCCAAATATGTGGTGCCTGCGGCGATGCTTTGCTTTGGGTATCCCACCCGGCAGCAGTTAGAGCGGGTTAAGCCTGCCCGTTTTTCTGTTTCCCATTTGGTTCACGAAAACGGCTATGATGAAGATAAGAGCGCCCAAATGGCTGGGATGCTGGCAGAGCAAACCGGCAAAACCGGCGAGGAACTGGCTGACTATATCCGCAGATTCTGCAAGCGGAAATGGAACAGCGAATTCAGCCGGGAAATGAGCCGCTCCTGCGCCGAAATGGTGCGCAATTGGAACGAATAAAAGAGGAATCGACTATGTCTTATTACGCAGGACAATGTGATATTGCTGTCATTGGCGCGGGACACGCGGGTATTGAAGCGGCTTTGGCTGCTGCCCGTTTGGGCCTTTCCACCATTCTCTTTACCATCAATATGGACGCGGTGGGCAATATGCCTTGCAACCCCGCCATCGGCGGTACGGGCAAGGGTCACCTTGTCCGGGAACTGGATGCATTGGGCGGTGAAATGGGTATTGCGGCGGATGCGGCTTGTATCCAGTACCGGATGCTCAACCGGGGCAAGGGCCCGGCTGTCCATTCCCTTCGGGCTCAGGCTGACCGGCGCAAGTACCAGGAATATATGAAGCACACCCTGGAGCGGCAGGATAATCTGCAACTAAAGCAGGCGCAGATCGTGGATATTCTGACGGAAAACGGCGCTGTAACCGGTGTGCAGACCCATTTGGGCGCTATCTACACCGCAAAAGCGGCGATTATCGCCACCGGCACATTTTTGGACAGTACGATTATTATTGGTGAGAGCGTGGTGTCTTCCGGTCCGGACGGTATGCACGCCGCCATCGGTTTGGGAGAAAATCTAAGAAAATTAGGGCTTTCTCTGCGTCGGTTCAAGACCGGTACACCCCCGCGGATCAACCGCCGCAGTATTGATTTTTCCAAAATGGAACTGCAACCCGGCGATGAAATTCCCGAGCCTTTTTCTTTTCGTACAGCCCACCGGCCGGAAAACAGCGCCGTGTGCTATCTGACCTACACCAATGAAGAGACCCACCGGATCATCCGTGAGAATATGCACCGCAGCCCTATGTTCGACGGCACCATTCAGGGCGTTGGTCCCCGGTACTGCCCCAGTATCGAAACAAAGGTAGACCGGTTTGCGGACAAACCCCGGCACCAACTGTTTGTAGAGCCTTGCGGCTTAAACACCGAGGAAATGTATATCCAGGGTTTTTCCAGCAGTTTACCGGAGGATGTGCAACTTAGGATGCTCCGCACCATTCCGGGTCTTGAAAATGCGGAAATGATGCGCCCGGCTTACGCCATTGAATATGAGTGCGTAGACCCTACCCAGTTGCTCCCTACCCTGGAGAGCAAGAAAGTATCCGGTCTTTACGGCGCGGGACAGTTCAACGGCTCGTCCGGTTATGAGGAGGCGGCGGTGCAAGGCCTGGTGGCAGGCATCAATGCAGCGCTGAAACTCCAGGGGAAACCCCCTATGATCCTTACACGGGACACCAGTTATATCGGCACACTGATCGACGATCTGGTGACCAAAGGCACACAAGAGCCTTACCGGATCATGACCAGCCGCAGTGAGTACCGTCTGCTTCACCGGCAGGACAATGCCGATCAGCG
>JAZQBF010000088.1:0-2463 GCA_045545615.1 Faecousia sp. | reverse complement strand
CGATGCGATCTCGTCTACCAAATTACCAAGGGTTTTAAAGATATAGTTTTTTAACAGATCAAACTGTTCTTCCGTAGCAATATCACCGGAAATCCTTCCATCTTTTGTTTTGGATATGGGTAAACGTCTCGATTTTTCCGTGGATTCCATTGCCCAAAGTGTTCTTTCATCAAACAGCAGCAAACCTTTTCGCTTCATATCGCTGATTCTCTGCTTTTCGATTTTGTCCTCAGATTGGGAATTCTCTACAGAAACATAGGGCGCTCGCGCCGGGAAATACATAACACCGGCAGGTTTGCTTTCGCTACCAAAAACAGATTTGCTCTCTTGTTCCAACGCAAACATATAAAGCAACATCTGCAGACCAATTCCGTTATAAACATCGCAGTAATCAAAGTTTTTCTTGCCAGTTTTATAGTCAACGACACGGAAATATTTTCCATAGTCGCTGTCCAACACATCCACACGGTCAACATAGCCACGCAACCGTGCTGCGATGCTGTTTGTGGGGATCTCGATCGCCGGAATAGTCCCATCCTTAGCGCCAAAACCAAGTTCAAAGGCAAAAGGCACAAAATCACAAGTTTGCATTTCCTGCCAAAGTTCGTAGACGATCATATCCAATTCTGCAATATTCTTATTAAAAATATACTGCAGCCGCTCACTATCGATTTGGGCGAAATGCTTGTTGGCATATTGTTGGGAAAAATCTCTTGCAATTACGGCAGCATCCTCAGGGGAAACCGCACGGAAACCTCCCCTGTTCATAATTTCTCTTACTGTGTTTTCAAGAACATCATGGACATAAGTTCCGAATTCAGAGGGATCGATCTCCGCTGTTTTCCACTGGCTGACCTTTAATCCATAATTTAAGAAATAGGACAATCTGCACTGCGCCTGACGATCCACCTGAGATGCGGAGAGCATCAAGGTATTGCCATATATACCGGTAATACCCGCTTCGCCGACAGTGCCCAAAGTATGCCGTGTTTTGTCAACGATTTGATTATAAATACCATCAATACCAAGATGATTTGCTGTTTGGGCAGCCTGATTTCTAACAAGAAATGCCGCTGCTTCCGTTTTATCTGTCAGCGCAGCGCCAAGGAGAATATCATCGACAGATTCTTCTCTGAATACATTTGCAAGGCGCTTATAGACAAATGAGGGTTGTCCGTTACCATAGGAAACCGTTATCGAGTCCCTTGCGCCGCAGAAAACGCCGTAAATCTCTGCAAATTCAGCCTGCAAGCCAACCATCGCGCCATCGTTGACGGGCACACCCAGATGCCGTAGTTCCTTGCGCTCTGTATCAGATAAGACGCCAACAGCCTTGCCATAAGAAGGCAAGCAACCTTCAATTGCGCCAACCACAAATAAATGCTTTACTTCGTTACAACGCATGGCAGAAACAGGGCCAACAGATACAGAGTCCAATACTGTAGGAATCGTTCCAACATCATACTGACTCAGAAGCAGTTTAAACAGTTGTGTAAACGTGTCGGGATCCCAAACAATTTCACCGAGCATACTGTGCATCTGTTCCAGCGATGACACCAGGATCTCCCACAATTGATTCAAGATCTGCGCGCTCCTATTATCACCGCAACTGTCAAATTTGTCTGCTAATTTACTGAGTTTCTCAGCAAGATCAACATCCGTAAAGAAACAGTAGATCGCCTCAACCTGCTGCTGCACATTTTTCGCTTGTGCAAAGGCTGTTTTTAACCTCTCCAAAGGATAAAGCGCCTCATTTTTGCCGGCATTGATCAGAGAAAGACGCTCTTTATCTTCCTCAGTCCAAATATCTATCAATCCGTTGGGGTGATTCTGCCATTCTTTCAGCCATTGTTGTCCGGTTATGCCCCAAATAAAGGCATAATTTTCGATCATATCAACCGTATCCAACGACAAAGGAGACAAAATGGATTTTAAATACTGCAATACATCTTTGGTTTCAAAAGAGCCAAGGGCAGCATCCATTGCTGTGATAATGGACAACACAACACTCTTTTCCAGCAGTTCATCTGTTCCCGAGAGATATGCTGGAATGGCGCATCTTTCAAAAACCATTTGCAGAACATTCTTATATGACGCAATATCGGCGCAAACAACGCCAACATCCCGATATCTGCATCCATTCTGAACAAGATTGATTATTTTTTGTGCGACCGCGATACATTCCTGGTGCACAGTATCTGTATGGAATAATGTAATACATCCACGAGCAGCAGAATCACATATATTGCCGTCAAAAATCGACTCCTTGACAGGCATAAGGAAATCATCCGAAGAATCCACATCAAAAATCTGTGTTTCCACGCCTATTTCCTTTGCAATTTCCTCTATTCTCGGTTCTCTTGACAACTTTACAGAAAGAGCCTCCTTGGCGCTGAGTGCTTTATAGGCAAGGTCTCTCACCGCACGGCTGACACGTATCGGATTATTGTCACGCAGATACCG